>JAHEYG010000020.1 GCA_023251725.1 Sphingobacteriaceae bacterium
TTTTGTATAATACAAATTTCATTTTTAAAAATACTTTCTTACCTTTATTTTATGATTAACAAAAAGTATTTAGTAATAATTTTAATTGCTTTGGTATTTTCATCCTGCAAAAAAGATTATACCTGTCAGTGCACTAACGTCAACGGAACTTATGATGCCGGACAAACCACCGATACCGAAGAAGGCGCCACAACTTATTGTAAAAGTCTTTCGAGCACATCCACCAATTGTGATATAAAGAAATAATTGTAATATTTAATTCTAAACACCGAACACCGAACACCGAACACCGAACACCGAACACCGAACACCGAACACCGAACACCGAACACCGAATACCGAACGCAAAAACGCTATCAACCATTAACTAACAATGAACATAAGAGTAGGATTCGGTTACGATGTACATCCATTAGGTGAAGGTCGCGAACTTTGGTTGGGTGGAATTAAATTACAATTCGATAAAGGTTGCATGGGTCACAGTGATGCGGATGTTTTATTGCATGCCATTGCCGACGCACTGTTAGGCGCCGCAAATTTGGGCGACATAGGTTTTCATTTTCCCAATACAAATCCAAAATACAAAAATGTGGATAGTAAATTATTATTAAAAGAAGTAGTTGAGTTGTTAGATAAAAATGGTTACGCTGTTGGAAATATTGATTCTACTTTAAGTATGGAAGCTCCAAAAATAAATCCGCACATCGAAGCCATGCAAAATGTTATCGCACCAATCTTAAGAGTTACTAAAAACGAAATTTCAATTAAAGCAACTACCAACGAAAAATTAGGTTATGTAGGAAGACAAGAAGGAGTAAATGCTTATGCGGTAGCTTTGATTTATAAAAAGTAGTTTCAAATCTTTTTTATCCCTTCAATCCAATCCCTTTAGTCCCTTCAATCCCTTCTCCTAATTCTTATAAATCTTCCCCTTAAAAACTTTACCGTCGGCATCAATAAACAAAAAAACATATATTCCTGTGTTGAGCGAATTTATTTTTAATTGAATGGGGCCAGAATAAGTTCCTTTACTAATTAATTTTTGAGTACCAAAGGAATTGTAAACGAATAAATCGTAATACTTGTTGTCTTCATTATCAATTAAAATATTTACCAGGTCATCAGCAGGCAATGGATACACAATTAATCTTGGTGTTGGCGGAGCTTGTTCAACATAAACTTTTAAAATTTGAGAATAGTCAGAGGGTGGAACAAATACTTTATAATAATTGACAGCATTTAAATTGGGAGAATAATCAGTCCACGAAAAATTTTCGTCGCTGGTGGTGTTTCCGCAAACGCCGGCATAATCGTATGCCATTGTGAAACTTATGGAGTCGGCACCCTTAAAAATTTGATAACCCGAACAAGATGCCCCCGCCGAAATAGTGAAATTAATTTTGATAGTGTTATTTATCGGAAAACCATTGCAATTAGTAATGCGATTTTGGGAACTGGCAGCTAATGGAAATAATAATATAAAAAGAATACCGCTTCGAAGGCACCCTTCGACTTCGCTCAGGGCGCTACTCGTTTTTTTTATCAATGATAAATTTAAAAACATCATTCCAAAATTAATTTCGTGAATTTACTTTTTTCATCCCCATAAAAAACCAAATAATACATTCCCGAAGATAAATTATAACGTTGCGCATTAATATTTAGTGTGTGATTTCCCTTCGAAAATTCTTTTCCCTTAGCAATTTCATTTACTATCCTACCGGTATTATCTACAATTTGTATCGTTAATTTAGTTTTTCTTTCCAACCCAAAATCAATTTCTGTTTCGGTAGTAAACGGATTTGGCCGAACAGTTACCAAACTTAAATTTTCTTTCTTAGCATCATCAATTCCCAATACAATAGGATTTACCAATGCCGTATAAACACTTAATGCTCCTCCGCCTGTCATCTGCATCCATATCGGGCGAATTACATTATTGTGCGCAGCAATATGAATATAATCTCCAAAAAAATACGCGGCACTAGGCGCAAAAGTATTAGCGTTAATTTTATAATTCACAAAACTCCCGCCACCGTCTTTCGAAATAGCTAAATACACATCGGTACTCGTACCCGCAGCAAAATTTCTTCTATCGTAAAAAACTATGTAAACATAACCGGTAATTTGGTCAACCGCCATCGCCGATAAAAATTGCTGTTTGCCCGGCACATCATCATTCACTCTAAAAGGCGCACTCCAGTTATTGCCACCATCCGTCGATTTTACCAGCCAAATATCTCCATCGTTAACACCGTTGCGCTGGTCGCTCCAGTTAATGTAAATCGTTCCTTTATAAGGACCATTGCTTAAATCGCAATAAGTAAAAGGCAAACCATTACACCGCTGAATCCCGCTGATATTATAATCCCACCCGCCGGGAATGGTATTAATAAATTTTTCCTGCGGCAACCACGTAACTCCACCGTTAGTAGATTTTTGAAACATTAAACCTTTTTTGCTTGCCCAAGAACAATACACTTCACCTAACGGTCCGATCGCTGGTACAGCGCCCTCTAATGTGCTATCGCTATCCACACAATCGCCGGCGTAAAACGAAATTCGCAGGGGCGCCGACCAGGTATTTCCTGCATCGCTTGATTTAGAATGAAGAATTATTGAACTGTCGGCCGGATTAGTAGTGCCGTAATTATCAAATTGTGTCCACGTTAAATGAATTTCATTATTGTATGGATTCACAACCGGCCAGGCTTTGTCCTGACCTTTAGAACCGTTTTTACCGGTAGCTGTACATGTACTCCAGATTTGTCCGAAATTATTCGATTTCTGAATCACAATTCTGTCAATCCAGCTTCCGCCCGGAGTAATAGTAGGATTCGGATTAGAAAGATGGATAAAATAACAGGCATTACTTGTATCCCAAATTAAAACAGGGTCGCCCCAAACACTGTATGCCGGGCAAGTAATTGTTGAAATGGTCCATGTAGCGCCGGCATCGTTGCTTCTATAAGAATTATTTAAGTTGGCCCCCGCCACTATTTGATTGGTGTTTTTGGGATTAATAGCAATAGAAACTTCTTCAGGACTATTAGAAGTACTGATTAAAACATTCGGAAACTGGCTGAAAGCAAACTTTCCCAATGAAAACAAAAAAATAAAACAAAAAAATCGTTTCATTAACCGAGTTTATTAGAATATCTAAGTTAGCAAGAAAAAGGCAATAATTTTGCCTGTTATTCTAAAAATATTAAATTTATGCTCGTCATAACAATTTAGTTAAAAAGTATATCTTTAGGCAAATTTTTTTTATGGACCGTAGTCAGATTTCAACCTACCTGAACAATAATAAAGAACGTTTTTTAAACGAGCTCCTCGATTTATTGAGAATACCATCGGTAAGTGCCGATCCAAAATGCAAAGGCGATGTAAATAAAACGGCCGAAGCGGTTAAACAACGATTAATAGAAGCGGGAGTTGATAAGGTTGAAATCAGTCCCACAAAAGGTCACCCGATTGTTTACGGCGAAAAAATAATTGACCCTAAAAAACCAACAGTAATTGTATACGGGCATTACGATGTTCAGCCACCCGATCCGCTTAATTTATGGCATTCGCCGCCCTTTGAGCCCGTTATTAAAAAAACGCCGCTTCACCCCGATGGTGCCATTTTTGCACGTGGCGCTTGCGATGATAAGGGACAAATGTACATGCACATTAAGGCGTTTGAATTAATGATGAAAACCAATACACTTCCTTGCAATGTAAAATTTATGATTGAAGGTGAGGAAGAAGTGGGTTCGCAAAATTTAGGTCCGTGGATTGTAGAACATAAAAACCGTTTAAAAGGCGATGTTATTTTAATTTCAGATACTTCGATGATTGCCAATAATATTCCATCGATTGATGTTGGCTTACGTGGATTAACTTATATGGAAGTAGAAGTTACGGGGCCTAATCGCGATTTACACAGTGGAGTTTACGGTGGTGCGGTGGCGAATCCGGTAAATGTTTTATGTAAGATGATTGCTTCTTGTCACGATGAAAATAATCACATTACCATTCCCGGATTTTATGAAGATGTTCAGGAATTAACAAAAGAAGAGCGTGCTGAATTAGAAAAAGCGCCTTTTAGTTTAGAAGAATATAAAAAAGATTTAGGAATTTTGGTGGAGCAAGGAGAGAAGGGTTATACTACAAACGAGCGCACCGGCATCCGACCAACTTTAGATGTAAATGGTATTTGGGGTGGATACACCGGTGAAGGGGCAAAAACTGTTTTGCCGGGAAAAGCATTTGCAAAAATTAGTATGCGTTTGGTACCGAATCAGAGTTCCGAAAAAATTTGCGAATTATTTCAAAAATATTTTGAGAGCATTGCGCCAAAATCTGTGATACTAAAAGTAAGTCACCATCATGGCGGCGAGCCGGTGGTAGTTTCGCAAAATTCGGCGGCATTTAAAGCGGCCAGTAATGCATTGGAAGAAACCTATGGTAAAAAACCAATTCCAACTCGTGGCGGCGGAAGCATACCTATTGTTGCGCTGTTTAAAAAAGAATTGGGTTTAGATAGTATTTTAATGGGATTTGGTTTAGATACTGATGCTTTGCATTCTCCGAACGAACATTATGGTATTTTTAATTATTACAAAGGCATTGAAACTATTCCGCTCTTTTACAAAAATTACACTGCTCTTTACAAATAAATGAATGTTGCCGATTGGATAGGAACCATTGGTGTTGGTCTTTTATTAATCGCCTTCGGCTTAAATTTATTGGATCTTATCTCCGCAAAATCTTTCATGTATTTAATAATTAATTTAAGTGGTGCGCTTTTAGCAGGCATCGCTTCTGTTTTAATAAATTATATTCCATTTGTAATTTTAGAAGCTGTTTGGGTGTTAGTTTCCATTTTTGCTATGGTTGTAAAAATAAAAGAATCCAGAAAGATTAAACAATGAAGAGTTTCATTTATTTAATAGTTGGAATTTTTGTTTTGACTTTTTTTTCCTGTAAAGAATTTAAAGAAGCAAAAGTTACCCGAGTAGAAAGTTTCCGACTAATTAAAGTAAGTACCGAAGGCATTGAAGCGGAAATTATTTTAGGAATAAAAAATCCGAATAAGATTGGGTTCTCTATTTATCCATCTGAGTTTGACGTAATTTTTAGCGGTATTAATTTGGGGAAAGCCAAACTTTATAAAAGAATTCACATTAACGGCAATTCCGAAAAAACTTATGTTTTTAAGCTTAAGTCATCTTTTCAAAAATTTAATTTTATGGATATTACAAACCTTTTATCGGGTAATAAAATGGGGATGGTAGAGGTAAAGGGCGACCTGGTAGCCGGCAAATTTTACCTTAAAAAGCGGTTTCCGGTCAATATTCGTGAAAAAGCTGACCTAAAACCTTGAGTTTTAAACATTTTTCGCAACCTTTGTTAATAACAAAACGTAAAACTAACAAAACCCGAAATAATGCAAGATTCTGATTTGATAATGGCATGTTTAAAAAACGACAAGACTGCCAAAGAGGAGTTTTTTAAAACATATTTCGGAAAATTTTCGGCCTTAGCATTACGTTACTCTAAAAACAAAGAACAAAGCTTAGAGATTACCAACAAGGGCTTTGCACATTTATTTTCAATCCTAAATAAATTTAAAAGCAACGGTACAATTAATGTTGACCAATGGCTGCGTCAGGAATTTTTGTTTTTTGCTGTTAATCAAATAAGAAATATCAGAAGCGAATATTATGTAGCCAGCACCGTTAGAGTAAATGATTTGGCAGAAAAATCGTACGATTTATTTATGGATGCTGAGCTCACCGATTTTAAAAGTATAAGTTTCGATATTTTGGTGAAGTCGTTGCAACAATTAGTTCCTTCGCAGCGCCTGGTATTTAATTTGCACATAGTGGAAAATTATGATCTTATTAAAATTGCAGAAATATTGGAGGCGAGCGAGCAAACTGTAAAATCAAATTTCGAAAAAGCCCGATTCAATCTTCAAAAAAATATTGATAAAAATAATAAGTCGCAAAAAAATGAGCAGTTTGTTTAATTACGAATTAGACGAAAAACAAATTCGTTTAACCTTGCACGATGCAGAGTTGGAATACAACCATGCAGATTGGCAGGATTTTGATTCTAATTATTCGGAAACAGCTTCTAAAACACACAAAAACCCTTTTTTAAATCTTCCTAAAATAAATTTAAACATTAACCGTAATGTGTTGGTTCCCTTATTTTTTATAATTGGATTAGGGGGGGTTTCCGCAATCATGTTTAAGTTTATTAATTTTAAAACCAAAGAGCCTGTAAATGTTCAAAATACTATAATTCCCAGTGAAGCAAGTGATAAAGTAGTTAAAAAAGAAATTCCGCCACCTGAGAAAAAAGAAATTGCCCCCATTGTGGTTCCTGAGGTAAAACGCGATACAATAGTGGCCTCAGTTAATACTCCAACTCAAACAGCGATAACAAATACTGTTGTTACAAATAATAATCCAAGTATTATTTCGCCGGCAATACAAAAAAACAATACAGTAAATTTGGTTGACACCAATAAAATAAGCTCGCTGGTACCCCCAACCGTAATGGTTAATCAAAATCCATTCATAAGAAAAAGAAAAAGGAGACGGGTTACCGCCGAGCAACTTGACGCTATTAAAGCACAACCCTTGCTTAGTAAAGATAATTCTTCTACCGAAACTGAACCCGAATTGAAGATCAAAACTAAAGACACCCCGCCCGATTAGTTAAAAGATTGAAAAACATCCCCATTATTTAATAATTAATTCTTTTACACTTTTAAAACTGTGTTTTTTTTTGTATTTTTGAGTTCCAAAATTAATAAAATGAAGAAATTTTACTTTGTTGTTTTATCTTTCTCTCTTGGTTTAAACCTGAATATGGCGCAAACCATTTTGACCAAGGCTAATCACGCTCCTCTTGTTGGTGATGTTTTTAAAACCCGACAATGCGATTCAACCGGACTTACTCCCGGTGCTTCTGGAGCGGGTGCTACTTGGACTTTCACAATGAGTATCAGAACACCAACTACAACTTATAATGGAGTTACTGTTGCTTCTACCGGAACAGTTGCTGCTTCTTATCCATCGGCAAGTGTTGCTGTTCAGTCAGGCACTAATAATAGTTTTTATTCTTCAACTACCAATGCTTTATCCTATTGGGGAGGAAATTTACCAATTAAAATATCAGGTATAAATGTGACTACAACTTATGCTTCACCCGCTGTTTATGCAACTTATAGTATGGCATTAAATTCTACATCTGCCGCTGCAGTAAGTGGTACTGTTTCAGCAGGTGGTATCAATGGTTCGTTTACCGGAACATCTACCACCATCGGAGATGGAACAGGGACATTGATATTACCCTCGCGAACATTTAGTAATTGCTTAAGAGTAATGACTACACAAACATTAAACTTTTCAGTAACTTTTCCTCCTGCTAATGGAACTGTATTTCAAACCACTTACGATTATTATAATGTGATTTCAAAATCACCTTTATTTACCATACTTGATGCTTTAGTAACCGCTACTGTTGCTGGGTCCCCGCAATCTTCTTCTTACTATTTGGCGACTATTAATAGCGATTACCTGACTGTAGGTATTAATGAAACCACCAAAGAAATTTCTAATCTAAATCTTTATCCTAATCCGGCAAAAGCCAATTTTAATTTAAGTTTTGTCAATGAAAATGCAGAAAATGCTTCATATGAAATGATTAATGCGCTTGGACAAACCATTAAAAAAGAAAATTTAGGAAGCGAAAAAGGTAATATAAAATATAATATTAGTTTAGAAGGAATTGATTCCGGCATTTATTTTGTAAAAATTTATGTAGGAAATTCAACTTCCGTCAAAAAAATTACCGTGCAATAGTTCGACAAGATCGCTAACCAATTAATAAAAAATAAATACCAGTAACCAGAAATAAATAACCAGTAATTAATAACGAACAACCAAAAAACAAACCAATATGAAAAAAATCTACACTACAATTTTAGCGGCCATTTTAGTAAATGGTTTAGATGCACAAACTTTAACTCAAGCAAATCACGCACCGACTATAGGCGATGTTTTTAAAACCACCGATTGTGGAACCGTTGGAATTAATCCTGGGGCAAATGGTGCAGGTGTTACCTGGAATTTTTCAAGTATAAGCATTGGTACTATAGTTACTAATTATACTTGTGTAACAGTAGCCAGCACTGGAAGTACAACTTCTTTTCCTTCGGCAAGTGTTGCAGTAAGCGCTGGGGTTGGAAAAAATAGTTTTTATTCTTCAGTACCTTCATCATTAAGTTATTGGGGTGGTGATAATGCATTAGGGGGGCAAACGGCGGTACTTACCTATTCGGCACAGGCTATTCATGCAAAATATCCAATGACATTAGCTACAACAACAACAAGTATTGTGGGAGGATCGGTTGCTGTACTTGGGCAAACCGGTAATTTTAATGGAACTGTTACGGCAACAGGCGTAGGCACAGGAACAATAATGCTCCCTGCTGCTTCGTTTGGCAGTACTCTTAAGCTTATTTCTTCATTAACGGCCACTGCCACTGTTACTTTAATAGGAAATGTTAACATTAATCAGATAAAATATGATTTTTATGCGCCTGCTTTTAAGTCTGCGTTATTTAGTATTTCTACCTCTACTGTTGTTTCATTATTAGGAACAACAACAGAAACGCTTGTAACAGTGAACTCCAATTATGCTTTAGGTTTAAAAGATAATTTGAATGAAGTTTCAAATCTTAATTTTTATCCAAATCCCGCTAAAGGAAATGTAAATGTTAGTTTCAATAATGCTAATGGAGAAAATGCTTCTTTTGAAATGATTAATGCTATCGGACAAACCATTAAAAAAGATAATTTAGGAAACGATAAAGGCGAAACAAAACAAAATATTAGTTTAGAGGGCATCGATTCAGGAATTTATTTCATTAAATTATATGTAGGAAACGCTGTTGAGGTAAGAAAAATAACAGTTCAGTAAAATATCAATTCACCAATAAACAAAGCCTTCCCCGAGCAATCGGCGAAGGCTTTGCTCATTAACAACCGCCGTTCAATAAATAGGCTCTCTTATCCTCCGAAAAACATAACTTTCGACGAAATAAAACTTAACTTTATACGTTAAACTATAGGTAAAATCAGCTAATTGAAAAAGGTTTTAGTAATATTAATTTCTTTCATTTTTTTAAGCACACACTTCGCCAAACTTAGCGCGCAGGTTAATGCTCCCGATTTGAGATGCATTTCTTGTAATGCAGCGGGTGATTTAACCCTTACGTGGATTGTACCTCCCGACCCGAGTGCGCAGTTTTTTAGCTATGAAATTTATCATTCTATTGCTTATGGTGGTCCGTATACAATAGCAGGAACCGTAAATACCCGAACCATTAATACATTTACTCACCTAGGGGCAGGCGGTAATGTTCAAAGCCAGTTTTACTATGTAATTACTAAATGGGGTGCCGCTGGTGCAAGCGGATCAACTGCCGTTGATACATTAAAATCTATTTTTTTAAATCTTACCAATACAAGTGGCGTTGCCGGTTTAAGTTATAATAATTTGCATACTCCTAAATTACCAACTTCATCAGCTAATTTTAAAATAAATCGCGAGTATCCAACGCTTACCTGGACCAATATAAAAAATACCACTGCATTAAATTATAACGACACTGTAACTATTTGTACCGCCATTTTAAAATATCAAATAGAGGAGAGTGATGCGGTTGGTTGCGTTTCTTCATCCAACATTCAAGCCAGTTTATTTAAAGATCTCACGCCTCCTAAAAATGCTTTTTTAGATTCGGTAAGTGTAAATGCGGGCGGACAAACTTATTTAGGATGGAATCCTTCGCCTTCCGGAGATTGTACCGGTTATGTTATTTATCAGCAAAATGGAGCTGGTGCATGGATTCCTATTGACACAGTTTACGGACTTAATAATACGGCTTATACAACTACTAATACCACTTCTAATAACAGCAGCGTAAATTATTGTATCGCCGCTATTGATAGTTGTAAAAATATTAGTCCCTTAGGAACCGCGCAACAAACTATTTTCTTAAAAGCGAAATACGATTTGTGTGGCCGAAGTGCACAGTTAACCTGGAACAATTATCAAAATCTTCCATTGGGTATTTTAAAATACAATGTGTATTGTTCGGTTAATGCCGGCCCTTATAATTTTGTTGGTTCAACCAACTCGAATTCTTATACGCATGGCGGTCTGGTTCCAAGTAAAACGTATTGTTATGTGGTAAGAGTTTTTAATGTACCGCAGGTTATTACCTCTACTTCGAACTTATCTTGTTTTATTGCTTCGGCGCCACCGGCAACTTCTTTTGTTTATGTAAAAACTGCTACTGTGGCTTTTGCACAATACATTAATGTAAATCTTTTTAGTGATACCTTAAAACCCTGCAAAGGATTTAATTTGTATAAATCGGATGATGGGATTAATTTTAATATTATTGCGTTCTTGCCTTATTCGCCCAATGGTTTTTCGGCGTATTCGGATGTGGACGTAAGGCCGAGCGAAAAAAATTATTTTTATAAAGCCGAAATTGTCGACAGTTGCGGCAATTCACGTTATATGAGCAACACGGGTAAAACAATATTATTAAAAGTTAAAAACGACAATACTTTTATTTTCAATAATAATTTATCGTGGGATAATTATTCGAGCTGGTTAGGAGGTGTGGCCGGTTATAATATTTTTAGAGTGATAAATGATAGCGCTCAAGTGGCGCCGGTTGATTTTGTTCCGGTGGGAACCACTACTTATACCGATAATGTAGAAGATGTTTATCCCGAAAGTGGTAAAATTGGTTATTTTGTTCAGGCAGTTGAAAATTTTGGTAATCCTTATGGATTTACAGATGCCAGCGCTTCTAATGTGGCCTATTGTTATGTTGAGGCCACTGTATTTGTGCCAAGCTCCTTTGCGCCTAAAGGAAAAAATAATATCTGGTTGCCTAAATCACAGTTTGTAGAAAAAAGCGATTACAGCGTAAGAGTGTTCAACCGCTGGGGTGAACAGGTATTTGATACCGGTGAAGATAATAAAGGTTGGGATGGTTCTAATATGGAAAGTGGTACTTATGTTTATTTAATTGAATACAGAAACGCCCGGGGCGAATTCGTTCAATTAAAAGGTACAGTTACAATGCTGTAATCTTTTTAAATTTCTTTCGTTTATAAGTATTGAAGCTAGTCGCGTTTTAAGAGCGGCTGAATCTTATTTTTGTTAAGAGTAAAAACGAAATAAAATAGTGAGTTTTTTGAACAAGCGAACAATAGAACATTTGAACAATTGAACGTTCGAATTTCGGTGGATTAATTTATTTAGCCGTTCAACGGTTCAACGTTCGAATGTTCAATTTTTTTTAAATATTTTACAAACTAATTGCATTCGATGCTAAAATACATTTTCATATTTTTTATTTTTATTTTTCCTTCGCGGGATTTTGCTCAGCAAAAAAAGCTAGCACAAATTACCCGTGTGTTATTTGTGTTTGATGCTAGTAACAGCATGATTAGTAAACACGGAAACTCCACCCGAATACAAAGTGCCAAAGATTTATTTTATAAGTTCATCGATAGCTTGAGCAAAAATAAAACCATGCAGTTTGCTTTACGGATGTACGGACAAACCACGAAATATCCTCCGGGCGATTGCAACGACACTAAATTAATTGTGCCGTTCAGTAAACCTGCTTCCCGTAACGAAGCTGGCGTAACGGCAGGCAGGAATAATTTAGCGTTGATAAAACAAAAAGTAAGCGAAGCTATTCCCACCGGTATTACGCCCATTGAACATTCATTAACCGAATCGGCCAATGATTTTCCGGATAACAAAGCAGTCAACATGATTATTTTAATTACCGATGGTATTGAAGAATGTGGCGGCGATCCTTGCAAAGCCCGACAAAAATTAATGGAAAAAGGAATTGTGTTTAAGCCATTTATTATTGGGATTGGATTATCGCCCGAACAAATAAAAACATTTGAATGTGTAGGAAATTATTTTGATTACGACAACACAAGTACCTTCTCAAACATTTCGAATATAATTAGTCAACAAAAATTAAATAAAACCAGTACACAGGTTAATTTACTCGATATTAAATCCAATCCTACCGAAAGTAATGTGAACATGACCTTTTACGACGTAAAAAAAGGCGAATACGTTTATAATTATATGCACACTTTAAATTACTCGAACAATCCCGATACATTATACATTGATGATTATCCCACTTACAAAGTGGTGGCGCACACTATTCCCCCGACCGAAAGCAAGGAAATAAAACTAACGGCCGGCAAACATACCCTTATACCCATTGACGCACCGCAAGGGTTTCTGGAAATTACCCGGCCTGTAGGAGTTTATAATTACAACGAAAAAGTTAAATGTGTTATTCGCAAAACAAATACCATGCAAACTTTAAACGTCCAACAAATAAATACATCCGAAAAATATATTGTTGGCGACTATGATATGGAAATTATAACTTTGCCAAGAATTTACATTAATAAAAATTCGGTTGAACAATCTAAAACAAAAACCGTAGAGATTGCAAGTGCCGGCATGTTATTTGTAAAATCATTAGAAGCAGGTGATGGAAGTATCTTAATGGAAGGGATAAAACTGGAATGGGTGTGTAATTTAAGCAGCGGCACTCAGCAAACATATTATTTACAGCCCGGAAATTACCGGGTAGAATGGCGGTCAAAAACATTAAAAGGCAGTATTTATACTATCGAAAAAAAGTTCTCTATCCGGTCCGATCAGCAAACCAATGTAGAGTTGTATAGATAAATCTCAATACTCATATCTCAATACTCAATTCTCAAATCTCACTACTCATATCTAATATCCTACTCCAATTTTAATTTCGTAAAGCGTTCGGCACCCCTGTTCTCGGTATAAATAATTATTTGTGATTTACCATCGCTCACAAAAATTTGGGTATTGTTGGCAGCAATAAATTGCAAATTATTTTCTTGTATAGGAGCAAAACAATAATCTTTATTCTCAAAAACAATTTGTCGGGTTAAAGTACCTGTTCCTAAATTAATTTGAGCTCCAATAAAATTACTTCCATGTATGCTTCCGTAATATTTTATTTTTTTGGGATCATAATCCCCAAAAGTATTCCCTGTATAATTTTTATGATGGTCGTCGTAAAATACATACAAATTAGCTGGGGTACCGTAAACAAAGTAATGCATAAAAATATGCGGGTTGTTCATTCGCATACTGTATCTGAACGGAATATTTTTTACCCAATCAATATTATTACTTCCATTTAATTTGGCAACCAAAATATCTTTGTAATCATAATACCAATAAGAAGTAGTGCTTCGTGTACTTGGATTATAATAATAAACATATTCTTCGCTGTACTGCTGACCAATTAAATAAATATCGTTTCCAATTTTTTTTACGTAATCAATTTTATAATCAAAATAACCGGGTTGCTGTCGCCTGTAAGTTAGTTTAGCCAGTAAATCCTCGCTAAATAATTTATTGCTTTTCGAAATTAATTCTCCGGTATCGAAATTGTAAGCGTAGTAAAATACGCCTACATCAATTAAATCGCGACCTTGTCGTTCAATAACATCTTTGTAAAAACCGGCGCAAACCAATTCATTATTGTTTTTAAGAAATTCGGCATCGCCTACATAATAATCGTTGGCAATGGGTAATTCGCTTACCTGAACCTGTTCGGCGTTATTTTTTAAAATACCAATATAAGTTTTGTAAGTAGATCGTTTTTCGCCAAATTGTTTACCCAAGGTTCTGAATAAAAAATAAGCGTTGTCATTATTATCTGTTTTATAATCTATCACATCCATAGCCATGTTATTATAAATTCCGGGCAATTCTTTTTCCGACAATTTTTTAATGTTTTTTGCGTCCATCAACAACAAATTAATTTTTTTAATTTCATTTTTCTCGCGATGGTATTCAGTAATAATTAAAAATTTTGAAGTGTCTTCGTTAGCTACTACTTTAAACCACGCGTACTGACTTTTATCGGCCGACACCGTTTTTATTTCTTTCAGGTCAGGCGAAAAATCACCATTCGTAGAAATACTTTGCAGCACTAAACTTTTCCGGTCGGTTTTTTTATTATAGATTTTATAAAAAACACAAATGTTATTTTGCGAAAATAAAACATCCAATATTTCTGCATTAGCTTCTTCAGGCAGAGGAATGGCTTTAATGAATTCGCGCTTTAAACTCTGCTTATTGTATTTCTCAATATAATAATCTGTTCCAAAGCCTCTGCTTCTTATCCTGTAAACATAAAAATGCTCTTCATCACCTCCAATAATTTTATTCAGTTTAAAATCGCGATCAGAATATAATTCGGGTCCGTAAGTAACGGCAATTTGTGCTTCCCCATAAAGGGAAATTAGAATAAAAAAAAACGAAATAAAGTTCTTCAGCATGGGCCAAAATCGAATAAACAAATTTACCCATTATCCCGGTAGCCATCCAAAGCAAAAATGAATAAAAAATTCAGCCAATTTTAACGCTCTTCTTATTATTGGAAAAGTCAAAAAAAGAGCCCTTTTTTAACAATTGGAAGGCTTTAAATAATTAAACATCAATATATTGATTCATTATTGCGAATTAGCTTCCTAAATCATATATTTGCACCCTTATTTTACGAAAAAATTTAATTACAATTTATTATGCAAAACAAAGGAGCGATTAAGATATTTGCGATACTACTGGCCTTGGCTTGTATTTTTTACCTTTCATTTACCTGGGTTACCAGAAGTGTTGAAAAAGATGCTTCTGAATATGCTGATGGTGTGGCCACTTCGGCCAGAAACATGCAGGTGGCAAAAGATTTTGCAAAAGGTAATACCACTAAAGAATTAAGTTATACCGATTCTTTAAAAACCAAACTCGCCGACCGTTATTTAGATTCTGTAAAAAATCTTTCGGTTTATAGCTTGGGTTTTACCGGTTATACTTACGAAGAATGTAAACGACGTGAAATTAATTTAGGTTTGGATTTGCGTGGCGGGATGAACGTTAGTTTAGAAGTTTCAGCAATTGATTTAATCCGCAATTTATCTAACAACAGTGCCGATGTTTTATTTAATAAAGCTCTTGAAGAAACGCAAAAAAACCTGGGAAAGATAAATAATGATGATTTTATACTGCTGTTCGATAAAACGTATAAGAATTTGGCGCCTAACGGTCGACTAGCACCTATTTTTATGACCATCGAAAATAAAGGGAAACTTGATTATAATTCTCCCAATGATGTGGTGATTAAATTTATTCGGCTGAGGGTGGATGAATCGGTTACTAATGCCGAAAAAACATTTCGTTCGCGTATCGACCGTTTTGGTGTAGCACAACCTAACATTCAAAAATTAGGATCGAGCAACCGTATTTTAGTGGAACTACCCGGCGTAAAAGATAAAGCGCGTGTGCGTGAATTATTGCAGGGTACGGCTAATTTAGAGTTTTGGGAAACTTACGAAAATCAGGAAGTAGCTGCTTTTTTCGAAAAAGCGAATGGTAAATTACGAGCCATTTTACATCCCGAAGACGAAATTATTGCAAAAGATACAACTGTAGTTAAAGATTCGCTGGCTAAAAATACAACAGCAACTGCTCCTTCAATAATGGATGTGGCTAAACCCGCCCGAACCGATGTTCAGTCGGGCGGGAAAGATTCCACTAAAAAAGATAGTGCAATAAAGCCTGCTATCGCCACCGCTTCTGTTAATCCGCAAGATACCGCTTACAAAAATTTCATGAAGCGTTACCCTTTGTTCTCGCAAATTGCCCCTTTAAAACCAAGTTTATACAGCGATGGTAAGCAACAGTTTTTTACACCCGGTGCCATTGTAGCTTTGGCCTACAGCAAAGAAGATACTGTAAAAGCAAATGCATTTTTAAGAAACGAAAAAATAAGAAGTTCGTTCCCTTCTAAATTAAAATTTATGTGGGGTTCAAAAGCTAAGGAAGCTAAAAATCAAAGTGGCGAAGTAACCGGTTCGTATTTCGAATTGTTTGCCATTAAAATTACCGATCGCAGCGGAAAAGCAGCTTTGTACGGTGATATTATTACCGACGCCAGAAAAGATTACGATCAAAAATCAGGCGCGCATCCGTATATCAGCATGACAATGAATAGTGATGCCGCGCAAAAATGGAAAAATTTAACCAGAGCAAATAAACCGGAAGGACAAAAACAAGGACGTTGTATTGCGGTTGTAATGGATAATATGGTGTATTCATCACCGCGTGTTCAATCAGAAATTTCGGGCGGACAATCACAAATTACCGGTGATTTCAGTAACGAAGAAGCCGATGCATTGGTAGCGATTTTAAGTGCAGGTAAATTACCGGCACCCGCGCGTATTGTTGAAGAAAACATTGTTGGTCCAACCTTAGGAGCAGAAGCTATTAGTTCGGGATTGGTTTCGTTTGTAATTGCATTGATTGTTATTTTATTATTTATGATGGCGTACTACAACAAAGCCGGCGTTGTTGCCAACGTAGCGCTCGTTGCAAATATGTTTTTTATTATGGGAATACTCACATCGTTGGGGGCGGTGTTAACCTTGCCGGGAATTGCCGGTATAGTATTAACTATCGGTTTGGCCGTTGACGCCAACATATTAATTTTTGAGCGTGTGCGTGAGGAATTAGCTTTAGGAAAATCTGCCGCACAATCAATTAAAGAAGGATTTAAACATGCCATGAGTTCTATTATCGACTGTAACGTAACGCTCGCCATTTTAGCGGTTATCTTAATGGTGTTTGGTACAGGCCCTGTTCAGGGATTTGCCACTACTTTATTAATTGGTATTGGTGCTTCATTATTTTCGGCAATTTTAATTACGCGCGTTATTTTTGAATGGATGCAGGAACGCAAAATGGAAATTACGTTTGACAATAATTTTACACGTTCGGCTTTTAAAAACATATCCTTTGATTTTGTAGCTAAGCGTAAAATTTATTATACACTTTCAACTTTGGTTATTATTGTGGGAATTGTATTTTTTGTGAAGAACGGCGGATTTAATTTAGGAGTTGATTTTAAGGGGGGAAGAACGTACCAGGTGCGCTTTGAAAAGGACATGAATACCGAAGAGGTTAAAAAATGTTTAGCAAAATCGTTTGAAGGTGCACCCGAAGTAAAAACTTTAGGAAGTGCTAATCAGGTAAAAATTACAACCACGTATCGTGTTTCTGATAATGCAGCAACAGCCGATCAGGATGTTGAGAATGCATTGGGCGAAGGTTTAAAAACATTAAATACAAAATACGAATTGATGCAGCAACAAAAAGTAGGTCCTACCATAGCCACTGATATTGTTTACGGTGCTTACGGTGCTATTTTGTTTTCGTGTTTATTAATGTTCTTATACATTGTGGTGCGGTTTAAAAAATGGCAATATGGTTTGGGTGCTGTTGTGGCTTTATTTCACGACGTACTAATTGTATTATCGTTCTACACTATATTCGATGGCATTCTTCCTTTCTCATTAGAGATTGGTCAGGATTTTATTGCGGCGATATTAACTGTTATGGGATACACTATGACTGAAACAGTGGTAGTGTTTGATAGAATTCGTGAGCGTTTGGCGGATAGCGGCGGTAAAGGCGATCAGCCGGGTGAGGAGAGAAATAAATTAATCAATTTCGCTTTAAACAGCACACTAAGCCGAACCATCTTAACTTCATTAACTGTATTTTTTGTATTAGTAGTAATATTTATTTTTGGAGGCGATGGCATCCGCGGATTTATTTTTGCCTTGTTAATTGGTCGTGTAATTGGTACCTACTCTTCATTGTGTATCTCTACCCCGATAGTGGTTGACTTTGATAAGAAGAAAGTGGCTTAAAAGAATAACTTGTAAATTAATACCTTGCAAGCTTTTTATTTTAATCCTATTTTAAACAGTTAATAAAGTACTTTTTATGCGAAGAATGGGATAATAGATTAGAGTTTTTCTATAAACACTAATTTTCTATTAAAACATATTATACCTTTGGTTAAATTATGGGCTTAGAAAAAGAAAATCTAATAATAAAAAGATTTGGAGCAATAGATGACATTAATCTAGATTTAACTCCAATAATGGTTTTTATTGGCGGTCAGGCAACGGGTAAAAGCACCACTGCAAAGTTAATCGCCATTTTTAGGGCATGGAAATTTATCCTTAACTCAATGACATTTGAGCAGTTATTAGTTCATTATGGTATTTCTTCATATTTATCCGAAGATTCATACATTAAATTCACATCTGCTCTATTTGATTTTGAATTTTTAAATGGGGTAGGTAAGATTATTGAAAAGGAACATGAGTTTCATAAAAAAAGAAGTACTTATGTTGAACACAAAAAAAAACATAATAAATCGTATCCTGAATCAAGTGAAGAAAAACCTCTTTTGAATAGGACAGCAGAAATCGACCTCTTATTATCAACTTTAGATAAAGAAAAGGATGCCAAAAAAATCGAAGAATTAAAAAATGAAAGGGAAGTTAAACAAAATGCAATAAATTCAATAAGGATTATAGATAAAGCATTTACAGATTATGCCGGCGCGCTTTTCAAAGCAGAGAACTATTCAGAATATATTCCAGCGGAAAGAACTTTTTTGCCTAGTGCTTTAGGTTCTTTTATGAATTTACAAATTAATAAAGTTCCATTGCCTGAAAATTTATTATATTTTGGAGCTGAATTTGAAAAAGCTAGAAATAATTTTAAAGAAAAATCGTTTGATATTGATATCCTTGGTGTAAAATACAAATATGAAAATAATGAGGACAGGATTTATATTTCTGAAAAAAAATATATTCACCTTAAAGAAAGTTCAAGTGGATTTCAAGCATTAATTCCACTTTTGTTAGCGATTCACTATAAAACAACCTCAGATATAATGCCTCATACATACATAGTTGAGGAACCAGAATTAAATCTTTTTCCATCCACGCAAAAAGAACTTGTAAGAATACTGATTGATAAATGTACTCAATTGAATGCCTATTCGAATACAGTTAATGAACTTGTAATTACAACTCATAGCCCATACATATTAACTTCATTAAATAATCAATTGTTTGCAAATAGGACTGCATTAAAAAGACTAAATAAAACCGAAGAAATAGAAAAAATAATCCCTAAAAACTTTTGGATTGATGCAAAAAATTTTAGCGCTTACTATTTTGTTGCGGGAGGTATAAAAAATATTGTTAATGAGAAAACAGGACTTATTTTTGAAACTCAATTGGATAGAACATCTGAAGAAATTAATTGCGAATATGATGCCTTAATGAATATTTATAAGGGAGATAATAAAGAAATTCGTGAAAGCAAAAATTGATACAGCATTCGGGGTTAACACATGTCACCAAGATATTAATTGTTTTAAGTTTGGAATAATTGACGATTCTGATTCTGATCCTTGTAGAATAACTTATGATGGAATCCAACATTTTTTGGTCAAAAATTCCCAAGAGGATTGTGTTAATTTTTTAGCAACTGATAAATGTTTGTATAAGGGTAGTCCAGATGAAAGATGCGATTTTATCATTTTTAATAATAAATGTTTTTGTTTTGGAGAAATAAAACGAACTGATAATCGTGGTAAAAGTAAATTCATTTCCAAATCTATTGCTCAACTTGAAACTACAATTCAGGATTTTTTAAAAAATATAGACTTTAAGGACTATATATTAGAAGCCTATATAGCTTTTTTGGATAAAAAACCAGTCCCTTCTTCTACTAATTTTCAAAATGCAAAATTGCTTTTTTGGGAAGAATATCAAGTAAGCCTTTTTGATGAAAACGAAAAACATTTTTAGTTTTCCAATTCCCAGTTTCCGCGGACTAGTAATCTGTGACTTTTCTACGGCTGCAAAATTATCTTTTTTGTTTCAGCAATGCCTTCACCCGAAACTTTTATAAAATATATTCCGGCGCTGTAATTATACAAATCTAGTTGAACCGAATTTTGCCCTGTGCGAAATTGGGTTTCATTATTTTTTATTAATATCCTTCCATACAAATCAAACAATTCCATTTTAATATTTTTTTCTGAACTCAAATAAAAATCAATATTTAATTGTCCGGAATTTGGATTAGGATAAACACTTAAAGAGTTTTCGAAAGCCGATTTTTCAAATACTCCCGGTATTACATAGCATTTGCCGGGCATATTAGCATCTAGCCATTTAAGGCGCTTTTTCATCCACCATTTTAATGAATCTACTTCTGTTTTTAAAGTGGTGTTAATGTTAAACACAGTAAAATGCCGCACACTCGCTTTTTTCACATAATTAGTCATACTATCCAAAATGCGAAATATATGTGAAGTATCTAAAACTGTTGCGCGCCATTGTTTCCACCGGCATTTTAATTCATTGGCATAATTAGTATCCTGCAACATTCGTCCCCACCAAAACGGAATATGATAATTTGAAGTTAGATAACAAACCGTTTTATAAGCCCATCCGGTATCTTGTTCAAACGTACAAAGTTTTGCGTTGTACAAAGAAGAATTAAAATCCCAAAGCGGACCTGCATTTAATTTTCCACCTTTGCTGTATTTATTTTTGTATAAATAGGCGCTGCGCCTGTAGGCATCAATATTTTTACTGAACTCTTGCATAAAAAAGAAATCCATAAATGTAGTAGGGTTGCTGTATTTTCTGAAACCTGTTGTAAGGTTATTAAACCCCGGAGATTTAAGAGAAGTCTCAAACGAATCGACATATTGTTTCAAATAATTTTTTTGCTGTGTAGTAATCACATCCGCTTTAGGATATTTGTAAGAAAAAAATACGCCGGTGTCTTTAGGAGATTTCCATCCGCTATCGCTGGCCCAAATATTTTTATCTACTGCAAAAATATATCCACCCGTAAGGGAATCACCTGCATTATCATTTAAATCGAGTTTAGGAATATTTACGCGGTTATTGTCGCGTTTTATTTTTTCCATCATCACATAAACTCCTCTGTAATCGGGTGTCCACGCCCAATTGTAAAATTGTACTTCACAAAATTTAGTGCGCGGTGTCCAGTATCCCATATCACGACCTAAAGAATATATTATTACGTTACGCATTAACGAATGATCGTCGTAAGGCCCGTACAATACCCAATCGTGTTCTTTAGGCATACCTAAAATAACTGCGTTTACATTATTTCCTAATGTATCACGCGTTTCAAAACCATAACTTTTTTGCAAATACCAAAATGCCTGAGAAATGGAACCGCGTTTTTCAATTCCTATTTTTCCTAAATAACCATTTTTTGGGTCAGTAATATGATTCATTACGTTATAACCATTATTTACAATTCCCATATCAACAGTAACTTTTGGTGTATCCGGAATCGGATCCCAGGGTGGCCATAAAAATGGAAGTTTCATTGCCACTATTGGAAGTGTTGTGGAATCGAGTACCACTGCTGTAGCGGTTTTAGTACTTTGTTCAGAAATGTTTTGAAGTTTTTTTAAGGATATAGATTGAGCTTTCCCATTAATTGAGCAAAAGCAAAAAAGAACAGCAATACAAAAAGAAGTAAAAATTTTCATGTGCCGAAGTTTAATACTTAGACTTTTTAATTAACCAAAGGTTTAACCTAAGATTTATTTTTTTGGGATTATACCTTGATGAATTTTAGATTCTAAGCTATTACTAAGATATCATTTTTTTTTGAAAAAACGAATTAAAACAGCCCAATAAAAAAAATCAGGATAATTTTTTGAGAGCCATTCGTAAGCCAGAAATTACTCCCTCAACATCTTCCATTTTACAGGTACCAACCGATAAGCGATACCAATTAGAATTATCATCGGTACCAAATGCGTAAAAAGGAACCACGGCAACTTTAGCTTCATCTAAAATATATTTGGTAATATCTTTGGTGTTTGATAAAATTTTTCCTTCCGAAGTTTTTTGTCCGTTTAGCGAAAACTTAATGGTTAAATAAATTGCTGCCTGTGGTACAATGGCATCTACATTAAAACCTTCGGCTTTTAATTGTTGAAAGCCTTTATAAAAACCATCGAGGCGCGCACTTATATTTTTCTTTTGAAGGGCTAAAAACGAATCGTAATTATTTAAATTGTTTAAATATTTTGCAGTCGCAATTTGTTCTGCTTTTGGTGCCCAGGCTCCCACGTGCGTGAGAATGGCTTTCATTTTATCAATAATTTTTTTCGGACCCATGCTCCAGCCCACACGTACTCCTGTGGCGGCCAAAGATTTTGAAATTCCATCTACAAAAATAGTGTAGTTGTGCATTTCGGGCCGGAGTGTAACCGGATTGTAATGTTGGTTATCGCCATAAGTAAGTGCCCAGTAAATTTGATCATACATAAGGTATAACGGTTTTCGGGCACTGTCGCGGCGGGAATTTTCTTCCAAAATTAAATCACAAATATCTTCTAATCCTTCTTTAGTAAAAACGGTACCGGTGGGATTTTGAGGCGAACACAAGGCGATAAAATTTGCTTCTTGGATATAAGGTTTAAAATCAGAAGCAAGCGGCATAAAATTTTGTTCCGGTTTTGCATCAATTACAATGGCTTTTGCCCCGTTTAAATAAGTATAGTGGTTATTATTCCACGAAGGCACTGCGAATAATACAGTGTCGTTTGCATCCACCAATGCTCTGAAAATACTATAAATTATAGGGCGAGCTCCGGCGGCAATGATTATTTCGTCGGCTTTGTAATTTAAATTTCCTCTTGCTTGTAAAAGATTAGAAACTGCTTCGCGCAATTCGAGCATACCGTCGGCGGCAGGGTAATTTGTTTGATCATTATTATAAGCCTCAATAATTGCATTTTTTAGCTCAGCAGGAATTGGAAATATTTTCGGGTTAAAATCACCAATAGTTAAATTATAAATTTTTTCGCCTTGCTTTATTTTTTCATTTACCTCGGCGGCCAGTTTAATTATTTCTGAACCGATAATGTTTTCGGCAAGTTTGGATACTTTTAAATCCGCAGGTGTTTGTATAGTGCTCATAAAAAAATGGGTGATAAACCTAAACCAATTATTTTTTTAAAATAAAATTTCTCTTTTATTCGGTGCTAATATAAGACTAAATAAAAAACAGAAAAGAAAGAGTTTAAATAAAAAAAAAGCGGGGATGCTTTTTTTCTTGTTCATTCACAAGCAACTCCTTTTTTCATAATTTATGGTTTAGATTGAGGGTAAAAATAACTAAATAGATTTAGAATTAATGAGTTAAAAACTCGCAATTCGTCGAAATTATTGGACTTTTAACACCCTAAATCAGTTTAATTAATACATTTATGAATATAAACCTAAAAAGTCTAAATTTCCTAAATAATTTAGGAGTTATAAAACAAGGTCATGAAGAGATTGCAACTTGAAGACTTGTCGAAACAATTAGGGTATTCGAAAACCTTAATTTCAATGGTATTGAATGGCAAGGCTAATCAATATGGCATTAGTAAAAAAACTCAGGCCATTGTTTTAGATGCAGTAAGTAAATTAGATTATACTCCTAACAAATTTGCAAAAGCATTGAGAACCGGTAAAAGTAATTTTATTGGATTAATTGTTGCTGATATTTCAAATCCTTTTTATTCTACTATCGCCAAAAATATTGAACGCACTTTATTTGATCGTGGTTACAATTTAATGGTTTGCAGCACCGATGAAGACGAAGAGCGCGAAAAAAAACTAATTGAAATGATGATTAATCAGCAGGGTGTTGATGGATTAATTATTGCTTCCACTTTTAAGAATGCCGATTTTATAAGCAACCCGCGTTATAATAAAACACCTTTTGTTTTTATTGATCGTATTTTACCGTTGTATAACGGCAATTTTGTGGTGACGGATAATTACGGTGGTTCAAAAGAAATTGTAGAAGCTTTGATAAAAAAAGGTTGTAAAAAAATATTGTGTTTATCAATTACTCCTTCTTACATCAGCACTATTGACGATCGCATTAAAGGTTTCAAAGATTGTGTTGAGAAAAATGGTTTAGATTTAGACGGTGATTTTGTGGCGCCAATTAATTTCAGCAAAATTCAGGAAGATACTTTAAGTGCCTTAAAAAAAATGTTTTATTTGCATCACGATATAGATGCCATTTATTCTTTAAATAATCATTTGGCCACCGCGTGTTTAAAAGCGTTTAAAGATAAATCCATCAGCAAATATTACGATAAGGTTCAGTTGGCATGTTTTGATGATATTGAATTATTTAATTTGGTAGATAAACCCATTTTATCGGTGTCGCAACCGGTAGATGACATAGGGCGTAATGCTACTTTGTTAATGCTGGACGTTATTGATGGGAAGCACGACAACAAATCAATTATGGTGCTGCCAACTTCATTAATTGTGCGCTAATTGTTCGAACAGTTCAACTTCGGTTAGCGGATTAAAAAGATAAATCGTTCCCTTCGAAATTTCTTTACACCTGAAACGCTTTCTTATTCGTTCTCCTTTTTCAAACACTTTGTTGTTATACGAAAAGGTACTCTTATAAGGCAAATATTCTAAAAATACCTGCCCGTTATTTTCATCGTACAATTTTAAAGTTTTTAATAATTGCAAATCGGTACAGCTCGAAGCTGCCGGATTTTGTAAATATTTACGTAACGAATAAATTACATCCACCGGAAAAACTTCGGTGGTAATTAATGGCTGCATTAAAATTTTAAATTCAGATTTCCATTCTTGCCCGTGTGGCGAGACCGTATTTCTAAATTTATTGAATGTGCTAAGATGCGCTACTTCATGAACCAGGGTAATTAAAAACGAATATGGATTTAAATTCTGGTTAATGGTAATAACATGATTGCCTCCTTTTTGCGGCGAGGTGTAATCGCCTAATTTAGTGCTGCGTTCTTTTTTAATTTTTAATTTAAAATCGTACTCAACAATCCATAAAGCAATAACATTAACGGCCGTTTCCGGGATGTATTTTTTTAATACGTCGCAATTTTTGGCGTATTGCTGTTCGCGCAAGGTCATGTGTAAAGATAAATCGGAAATAAAAACGATTAGGAGTAAGAAAAATTAATTTTCAACAATTATATGGAACTACAAATTACGGAAGGCTGATTTTTATATAATACTCTTCAAAAGGAATTTCTTTTTTAAATTCTTCCGAATAAATATATTCTTTTATTACTTGGGCCCAGGCGCGGTGCGATTTGCTACTATCTAAAATTGACGACTCAAATGGTTTTCCAAAATGTATTTTTACGGTGTTACCGCGTTGCCGAAATAGTTCGTCGGGTAAAAGAAGCATTTCTAAATTCGCTTTTATCCCCAAAGCTTTACGCCAATTGGCAAAACGATAAAAAAATTTAGAATTTTCACCTTCCACAAAAACAGGAACAATTTGGCGGTTATGATCAATCGCCTGAGTAACAAAACTTTTTTTCCACTCTAAATCTTTTATTTTTCCATTTTGTTTACGAGATACCAATCCGGCAGGAAAAAAAACAATGGCATCGTCGGATAACAAAACGTTTTCCATTATTCTTAAAGAGCCGGTAGAAGTATTTCCTACTTTATTTACCCCCACAAAAATATCGCCGTAATTTTTTAAGTTTTTCAAAACATCATTTACGAAAAAACGAACTTTCGGCCTAATGTCGCCCACCGATTTTACCATTGCCATTCCGTCTAATCCACCTAACGGATGATTGGCGGCTACAATAATTCCTCCTGTTGTAGGTAAATTATCCGAGTTAACCGACTCTACTTTTACTCCTAATTCTTCTAGTCCTCTGGTATTAAATTCCAGCTCGCGGCAATCTCTTAAAGTGTGCATTATTTTATTAATATCATCTTCATGAAGCTTACGTTTTAACCAATTCAATAAAAATTGTGGTAACCACTTTTTTAAAGCAGGCGCTTTTTCGGCTAAAATTTTATCGATTTCTATGAATTTTTTTTCCCCCATCTCAATTCCTGCAAAGATAAAATTACTTGTTAATATCCAAGTGTCGTTTCAGTACAAATTATGAAGCATAATAGTTTGCAAACAAAAAGTGGGAAGCCTTACTGTTTGTGGGTTTTAAGGGTAATTCAGTATAAAATCTCTAACTAAAAAAGTGAAATAATTCTTATTAACAAAAACCAAGTTTTCAACAAAAGTGGTAAAAAATGGGTAAAAGTGGTAATAAGTGGTAAATATTTTGGTATTTTTGACCGAAATCATTTGAAACCCGTAATGACCAGTCTGATAGGAGAATTCGATTGTAAAGTTGACGCAAAAGGCCGCATCATGTTTCCCATAAATCTGAGGAAGCAACTGGAGGCTGCTTTTGATAATGGTTTTGTGATTAACCGCAATCTCCATCAAAAATGTTTAGTTCTCTATCCCATTAACGAATGGACCAAACTCAACAAAAAATTAAGCAAACTAAATCGCCTCATAAAAGCCAACGATGTTTTTGTAAGAAAATTTACCGGCGGTGCAACAGCTTGTGATGCCGATAATACCGGACGGATTTTATTACCAAAAGCTTTAACCGATTACGCCGAAATAAAAACCGACTTGAAAGTTTTAGGAAGCAATAGCGTGATAGAATTATGGGATAAGAAATTGTATGAAGACTTCCTGACACAAGATATAAATATTGAAAAATTGGCGGAAGATGTTTTAGGAGGATTAAATTTTAATGATGACGATGATGAGTAATCATTATCACAATCCCGTTCTTTTATATTCTTGTATTGAAAATCTTAGCATTAAACCAAACGGTATTTATGTTGATTTAACTTTTGGCGGCGGCGGTCATTCAAATGAAATTTTAAAGCATCTGAATGAAAATGGAAAATTATTTTCGTTTGATCAGGATGAAGATGCTGCGAAAAATGTTCCCCATGATAATCGCCTCACTTTTATTCCCCAAAACTTTCGTTACCTAAAAAATTATTTAAGGTTAAACGGTGTAACTCAGGTAGACGGAATTTTAGGAGACCTAGGAGTTTCTTCGCATCAGTTTGATGTTGCCGAAAGAGGTTTCTCGATTCGTTTGGATGCCGATTTGGACATGCGAATGAATCAGAAAAGTGAATTAACAGCTTTTGATATTTTACAAGCGTACAGTATAGATCAGCTCGCAGCCATTTTCAGAAACTACGGCGAAATAAAAAACGCAGGCACATTAGCCAAATTAATTTTTAGTGCAAAAGAAATTACTCCTATAAAAACTATCAATGAATTTAAAGAAGTAATTAAATCGTGCACACCCGTTTTTGAAGGCAACCGTTATCTCGCAAAAGTATTTCAGGCCATTAGAATGGAAGTGAATAATGAAATGGAAGTTCTGAAAGAGTGTTTAACACAATGTGTAGAAATATTAAAACCGGGAGGAAGATTAGTCATAATGTCGTACCACAGTTTAGAAGACCGATTGGTAAAAAATATTATGAAAACCGGAAATATAGAAGGAATAGAAGTGAAAGATATTATTTACGGCACATCTAAAAAAGTGTTTAAGATTTTAACATCAAAACCAATTGTACCAACAGAAGAAGAAATAAAACTAAACAGCAGAGCCCGGAGCGCAAAACTCAGAGTTGCTGAAAAAATATAAAGTATTTAAAAATAAAAAGTGTCAAATAAATTCAGAGAAATTCCTAAAGAGGAAAAACAAATAGAAAAAATAAAAAACGCTGAAACAAAAACTTCAGCGAAGAACACAACTCCCCCTAAACCCCGCAAAAAAGGGGTGCTTGCAAAAGGACTTTCAGCTGTATTCAGCGGCACTTTTTTAACCAACGAATCAACGTTAAAACACATTCCTTTTCTTTTATTCCTCGCGTTTATCGCTATTCTATACATAGCCAACGGGTATTATGCTGATGGAAAGATAAGGGAAGTAAATAAAATTACAAATGAACTTAAAGAGTTAAGGTCGGAATACATTTCTACAAAATCTGATCTAATGTTTGTGAGCAAACAAAGCGAAGTAGCAAAATCGGTTGAGCCAATGGGATTAAAAGAACCAATTGTTCCTCCTATTAAAATAGAACTCGACACGACCAATAAAATTATAGCAAATAAAAATTAGAATTGGAAAATAAAAAAGACATACTCAGCCGCGCTTACCTTGTTTATGTAGTAATGTGCGTTTTTGCAGTAGCGATTCTATATCGAATTTGTGTAATACAGTTTACCGAAGGCGAAATGTGGAAACAGAAAGCTGAAAATTTTACCACCAAAGTTTTTGAAATTGAAGCCGTGCGCGGAAATATTTTTGATGCTAATGGAAATTTATTGGCCACTTCTTTACCGTATTATGAGGTGGGAATTGATGTTAATGCTCCTGGTATCGACAATAAATTATTTAATGCCAATAAAGATTCGTTGGCCTGGAACCTCTTCGATTTATTTAAAGATAAAAGCAAAAAAGAATATTTAAAAGTATTGAAAGAAGCGCGGGCATCCGGTGACCGTTATGTGGTTTTAAAACGCAATGTTTCTTACAAAGATTTACAAACTCTAAAAACGTTTCCTATTTTTAAAAGAGGTCGTAGAGGCGGTTTAGTAACACTTCAAACTAATAAGCGCGAACGCCCTTTTCAAATACTTGCTGCGCGAACAATCGGACTGTCTCGACCCGGAATTAAGCCGGTTGGTTTAGAAGGCGCTTTCGATAGTGTATTAATGGGTGTTAGCGGAAGAAGACTAATGCAAAAAATTGCCGGCGATGTTTGGCGACCCATCAATGACGAAAATGAAGTGGAGCCAAAAGACGGAAGCGATTTATTTACAACGGTCGACATAAACATACAGGACGTTGCTGAACATGCTTTGTTAAAAGCTTTGGTCTCTAATAATGCTTCGCACGGTTGCGCTGTATTGATGGAAGTTAAAACCGGCGAAATAAAAGCCATTGCTAATCTTTCCAGAAACGAAGGCGACTCCACTTCTTATTCCGAAAGTTTAAATTACGCCATTGGTTACGCTACAGAACCCGGTTCCACATTTAAGTTAGCTTCTTTAATGGCGGTGATTGATGAGTACAATATTAATCTCGATGAAAAAGTAAATGTTGGTAACGGTCAGTGCATGTACTACAACATTCCCGTTAAGGATGTACACGAGCCATCGAGCCCCATTTTAACAGTACAACAGGTTTTTGAATCTTCATCAAATGTTGGTACCAGTAAAATAATTACAAAATATTTTTCTAAAAATCCACAACTGTTCGTAGATAAATTAAATTCTTTTCATTTAAATAAACCCTTAGGATTATCAATTCCCGGCGAAGGCATTCCGCATATTAAACAAACAAAAGACAGAGACTGGTCTGGAGTAACATTGCCATTAATGAGTTACGGATACGAAAGTTTAATTACGCCGCTTCAAACCTTAACACTTTACAATGCCGTTGCGAATAATGGAAGAATGGTAAAACCTCGTTTTGTAAAAGAAATAAAGCGAAATGGAATTACTGTAAAAAAGTTTAATACAGAAGTAATAGACGAACAAATTGTAAAAAAAGAAACTATTGCTAAAGCAAAGCAAATGATGGCAGGCGTTGTACAAAACGGAACCGGAAAAAAATTAAACACAATGGCCTTTAAAGTGGCCGGTAAATCGGGTACAGCTCAAATTGCAAAAACCGGAGGTAAAAAACAAAAAGGAAAGTCGGCTTATGGCGATGTTGGGAACAGAAACTATCAGGCATCTTTTGTTGGATATTTCCCTGCAGGTAATCCGCTTTACACTTGCATCGTTATTATTAATTCGCCAAGCAACGGCGTTTACTACGGCGGTTTGGTGGCCGGACCTGTGTTCAGAGAAATTGCAGAAAAAGTTTATTCGAGCGGACTGGATTTTATTAAACCGGTAAACACAAAAAATACTTTGCTTACCAATGTTCCGCAAACTATTAAAACACAAAACAGAGAATTAACTGCGGTGTGTAAATCATTTTCTATTCTCGCAAGATCAAATGCTTTAGAAAATAATTATGTAAGTAAAAATCCGAATGACTCAGTACGAATTGATTTGGTAGAAAGCCATATTGAAAGTTCATTGAAAAAGGGTGTTGTTCCGAATTTACAGGGACTAAGTGCAAAGGATGCCCTTTTTCTATTAGAGAATAATGGTTTTCATGTGAAATTATTTGGGATGGGAACCGTAAAAAGTCAATCGATTGAAGTAGGACAAAAATTTTATAAAGGGGATAAAATAATATTAATACTAAGTTGAAACTATTAAGCGAAATATTATACAAGGCAAGAATTGAAGAAGTAACGGGCTCTACGCACATAGCTATTTCATCTGTTACATTTGATTCACGCAAAGTAAAAAAAGATACTTTGTTTGTGGCTACGCGTGGTACAGCGAGCGACGGACATCAATTTATTGATTCAGCAATTCAATTGGGAGCTTCGGCAATTGTATGTGAAGAGCTTCCTGAAAATATAAAAGAAAATGTGACTTACGTTAAAGTGGTTGATTCGCATTTGGCTTTGGGATTTATTGCCTGTAATTATTTTGATAACCCTTCACAAAAATTAAAACTGGTTGGTGTTACCGGAACCAACGGTAAAACCACAACGGTAACTTTATTATTTAATTTATTTCGTTCACTGGGAAATAATGTTGGTTTACTTTCTACGGTTGAAAATAAAATTAATAATACCATTATTCCTGCTACACACACAACTCCCGATGCTTTGGCGCTGAACGAACTTTTAGAAACCATGGTTAAACAAGGTTGTGAATACGCTTTTATGGAAGTAAGTTCTCACGCAATTGTACAACACCGAATAGCAGGAATTCAATTTGCCGGCGCGGTATTCACCAACATTACTCACGATCATTTAGATTATCACAAAACATTTGACGAATATATCAAAGCAAAAAAAATGTTTTTTGATAATCTGCCTGAATCTGCATTTGCATTAACCAATAAAGATGACAAACACGGTAGTGTAATGCTTCAAAATACAAAAGCGCACAAATACACTTACGCATTAAAAACTTTGGCCGATTATAAATGCAGAATTATTGAAAGTCATTTAAATGGTTTGCTTCTCAATATTAATAATCACGAAGTGTGGGTAAAATTAATTGGTGCATTTAATGCTTATAATGTTTTGGCAGTTTATGCTTCGGCACATTTATTAAAACAAGATGTCACAAATATTCTTACAACGCTTAGCAATTTAAATTCGGTTGAAGGTCGCTTCGAATATATAAAATCGGCCGGTGGAATAATTGGAATTGTAGATTATGCGCATACACCAGATGCATTAAAAAATGTTTTAGAAACCATTAAAGATATTAGAACTGGTGATGAGCAAGTAATTACTCTTGTTGGTTGCGGTGGCGACAGAGATTCGGCAAAGCGGCCGGTGATGAGCAACATTGCTTGTCAATTCAGTAATAAAGTAATTCTTACTTCCGATAATCCGCGTACAGAAGATCCCGAAGAAATTTTAAATCAGATGGAGAAAGGTGTTGATGCGGTTGATGTAAAAAAAACATTGCGTATTGCCGATAGAAAAGAAGCCATTAAAACAGCTTGCACATTGGCAAGGAAAGGCGATATCATTTTAATCGCCGGAAAGGGTCACGAAAAATATCAGGAAATAAAAGGCGTGAAACATCCTTTTGATGATTTAGAAATTTTAAAAGAAAATATTAAAACAATGGGAATATAAAATGCTGTATTACTTATTTCAATACTTAGATAAAACTTACGATTTCCCCGGAGCAGGAGTGTTTCACTACATCTCATTCCGTGCAGCATTCGCATTAATTTTATCGCTTATTATTTCATTGGCATTTGGAAAAAAAATTATAGAATTTATCCGTAAAAAACAAATTGGTGAAACTATTCGCGAATTAGGCTTAGCAGGGCAAACACAAAAAACCGGTACACCAACAATGGGCGGGTTAATAATTCTTGCAGCAATTATTATTCCTACTTTATTATTTGCAAAAATTTTAAATGTATACATCGTTTTAATGCTCATCTCAACAATTTGGCTGGGAGGAATTGGCTTTTTAGACGATTATATAAAAGTGTTTAAAAAAAATAAGGAAGGATTACAAGGTAAATTTAAAATTGTTGGTCAGGTTGGTATTGGACTAATTGTTGGATGCGTATTTTATTTTCACCCTGATGTTGTAATTAAAGAACGGATTTCTTCAACATCGAAAGATATTGCTACAATTTCAAACGGTACCGATACCAAAATAAGCACACCAAAATATGCCGAACAGCCTGTTAAAAATTTAAAAACTACAATTCCATTTTTAAAAAATAATGAATTGGATTATGGAAAATTTATTTCGTGGGCTTGTGATGATTGCAATAAATACGGATGGTTAATTTTTATTCCAATGGTAATTTTTGTTGTGACCGCAGTTTCTAATGGTGCAAATATTACAGATGGAATTGACGGTCTCGCGGCGGGGTCAAGCGCAATTATTGGAGTAGTGTTAGGAATTTTAGCTTACGTTTCTGGTAACATTATTTTTTCTGATTACTTAAACATTATGTACATCCCAAATTCGGGAGAGCTCGTTGTTTTTATGGCGGCATTTGTTGGAGCCTGTATTGGTTTTTTGTGGTACAATTCTTATCCCGCGCAAGTATTTATGGGCGATACAGGAAGTTTGGCAATTGGTGGAATCATCGCCGTATTCGCCATTGCTATCCGAAAAGAATTATTGATTCCCATTTTATGCGGCGTTTTTGTTATAGAAAGTTTAACTGTAATTCTTCAGGTGGTTTATTTTAAATATCAGCGAAAAAGAAGAGGACTCGCTTATGCCCAACAACACCGTTTATTTAAAATGGCACCATTGCACCATCATTATCAGAAAAAAGGATTTCATGAAGCAAAAATTGTGGTGCGATTATTAATTGTTGGGATTGCTCTGGCGGTATTAACGTTTGTAACATTAAAATTAAGATAGTTGAAACGCATAGTGGTTTTGGGAAGTGGCGAAAGCGGAGTGGGCAGCGCAATTCTGGCCAAACAAAAGGGATTTGAAGTTTTTGTTAGCGACATGGGATTAATAAAAGAAAAGTATAAAACACAATTAATAAAAGAAAATATTTTGTTTGAAGAAGGTAAACATACAGATGAAAAAATATTAAATGCTTTTGAAGTAATTAAGAGTCCGGGTATTCCCGATAAATCTGAAATGGTGCAAAAAATAATTGCAAAAAATATTCCTGTTATTTCTGAAATAGAATTTGCGGGCCGTTATACTTCTGCAAAAAAAATATGTATTACCGGTTCCAACGGAAAAACAACGACAACACTTTTAACTTACCACATTCTTAAAAAAGCAGGATACAATGTTGGACTGGGAGGAAATGTTGGAAAAAGTTTTGCGTATCAGGTAGCCACCGAAAATTTTGATTATTACGTTTTAGAATTAAGTAGTTTTCAATTGGACGGGATGTACGATTTTAAAGCAGATATCGCTGTGCTTTTAAATATAACCCCTGACCATCTTGACCGTTATGATTACAAATTTGAAAATTACACAAAGTCAAAATTCAGAATAACACAAAATCAAACGGTTCAGGATGCGTTTGTGTATTGTGCCGATGATGCAGTGATGAAAACATTCATGGAACAAAATGAAATTAATGCAGAAAAAATCCCATTCAGTATTAAAACAATAATCTCCGGTAACGGCGCTTACTTAAATGAAAACCAAATAACAATTAATTATAAAAACCAAAATCCCTTAACTATGACAATTGAACAATTAGCCTTAGCCGGCAAACACAACGTGTACAACTCAATGGCCGCTTCGTTAGCCGCAAAAATCGTTGACGTACGTAAAGAAACCATCCGCGAAAGTTTACAGGATTTCCAAAACATCGAACATCGTTTAGAATTTGTTGCAACTGTAAATGGTGTTGAATTTATTAACGATTCAAAAGCAACCAATATCAACTCGGCATGGTATGCACTCGAAAGTATGACCAAGCCTGTGATCTGGATTTGTGGTGGACAAGATAAAGGAAACGATTACAATGAATTAACTGAACTTGTAAAACAAAAAGTAAAAGCAATTGTTTGCTTGGGCGCTGAAAATAAAAAAATAATAAAAGCCTTCAAAGGTGTTGTTGAATCAATTACCGAAACAAAATCGGCGCAGGAAGCTGTTAATGCAGCCTATCAATTGGCAAAAAAAGGTGATGTCGTTTTACTGTCTCCTACTTGCGCCAGCTTCGATTTATTTAAAAGTTATGAGGACAGAGGCATGCAATTTAAAGGAGCAGTAAGGAGTCTGTAAAAAAATAAAATTTTATTTGAAATTTATATACGAACATAAACGGCTATGAAATTATTCAGCTATTTAAAGGGAGATAAAGTTATTTGGGCGATAATGTTTTTATTATCACTTATTTCTATTTTGGTAGTGTACAGTGCCGTTGTAACGCTCGCGCATAAATTTAAGCAAGGAAACTCGGAGTATTATTTAATTAAACACATGGTCATAATTGTTTTGGGATTTGGTTTGGCCTACACGTTTCATAAAATAAAATACACCTTGTTTTCGCGCATTTCGCAAATCGGTTTTATTTTATCTATTCCATTATTACTTTACACTTTATTAAAAGGTGTAAGCGCCGGTGAAGCAAATCGCTGGTTAGAAATTCCGGGTATCGGTTTAACTTTTCAAACTTCCGATATAGCAAAACTCATGCTGATAATGTATATCGCGAGAATTTTAACAATAAAGCAGGATCAGTTACAAGATTTTAAATCTGTTTTAAAATATTTGATGCTCCCTATCGGAATAATTTGCCTTTTAATTTTACCGGCCAATTTCTCAACAGCAGCTTTGCTTTTTGTGAATTGTTTGTTTTTAATGTTTGTTGGAAGAATAAAATTAAAATTCATGTTTTACATTATTGGTTCATGTATAATTTTTGCTTTTTTATTGGGAATTACAATTTGGCAATTTCCCAATATTGTGCCACGCGGACAAACATGGAAAGCACGCCTTGAAAATTTTTCGAAGGGCGATGCAAAAAGTAATTATCAATCGGAACAGGCAAAGATTGCCATTGCAACAGGCGGGGTTATTGGCAAAGGTCCGGGCAACAGTACGCAGCGTGCATTTTTACCGCAGGCTTCTTCCGATTTTATTTACGCTATTATAATAGAAGAGTATGGATTGTTTATGGGATTCAGTATGCTTTTTTTATACATGATATTTTTCTTTAGAGGAATAAGAATTATTCGTGATTCGGAAAAACCTTTCGGTGGATATTTGGCGGCAGGTTTAACTTTTAGTCTAGTTTTTCAGGCGCTAATTAATATGGCGGTTGCTGTAAATTTATTTCCGGTAACCGGACAGCCTTTACCATTGGTAAGTATGGGAGGAACATCGATTTGGTTTACTTGCATTGCTATCGGAATTATTTTAAGTGTCAGCAAAAGCAATGCCGACAAAGAAGTTGAAACAATTTAGAAAAAATTATCTGAAAATCGAACCCCCCTCTCCTTTGGAGAGGGGCCGGGGGTGAGGCTATGAAACCATTAAAAATTATATTAAGCGGTGGTGGAACCGGCGGACATATTTTTCCGGCTGTAGCAATTGCAAACGAAATAAAAAAAATGGTTCCGCAAGTTGAGATTTTGTTTGTGGGCGCTTTAGGAAGGATGGAAATGGAAAAAGTTCCGGCCTCGGGTTATAAAATTATAGGATTACCAATTGCCGGTCTTCAGCGAAAATTAACACTTTCTAATTTAAAATTTCCTTTTTTATTAATTCAAAGCATTTTAAAAGCGCGTAAAATATTAAAGGATTTTAAGCCACTCGCCGTAGTTGGCACCGGAGGCTACGCAAGCGGACCGTTATTACGAGCAGCCACTTCAATGAATATTCCCGCATTAATACAAGAACAAAATTCGTTTGCAGGTATTACCAACAAATGGTTATCTAAGAAGGTAAATACAATTTGTGTGGCTTATGATGGTATGGAGAAATTTTTTCCGAGTGAAAAAATTATTTTAACCGGAAATCCTGTTAGGCAGGATATCGAAAATGTAAATTTAAAACGTGAAGAAGCGATGAGTTTCTTTAAACTCGATAAAACTAAAAAAACTATTTTGGTAATTGGCGGAAGTTTGGGCGCGAAAACAATTAACGAAGCCATTGCTGGTGGATTAGAAAAGATTTCCAACAATAATATTCAATTGTTGTGGCAAACCGGAAAGGGTTATGCCGAAACTGCCAAAATTACCTCTGCCAATTTTGCACAGCGTAATTTATATGCTTTGGATTTTATTTCAAGAATGGATTTAGCTTACGCTGCCGCCGATATTGTTATTTCGCGGGCCGGCGCCAGTTCAATTTCAGAATTATGTAATACACACAAACCTTGCATTTTGGTTCCCTCACCCAACGTGGCAGAAGATCATCAAACTAAAAATGCAATGGCTTTGGTAAATAAAGAAGCCGCCATTCTTATAAAAGATTCTGAAGCAAAAGAAAAATTAATAGAAGAAGCAATTAATTTAATCGGCAACGCAGAGAAACAAAAAGAATTACAAAAAAACATTTCCGCATTAGCGAAAAATAATTCGGCAAATATTATAGCAAAAGAAGTTTTAAAACTGGCAAACTTTAAACATTAAGCACCGAACACCGAATAAAAACAATGAACATCCTAAATTATAAAATATATTATTTCCTCGGCATCGGCGGAATCGGAATGAGCGCACTCGCAAGATATTTTAATCATTACCAAAAAAAAGTTTCTGGCTACGATAAAACATCCACAACACTCACACAAGAATTGGAAAAAGAAAAGATTGCCTGTCATTATTCTGAAGATGTTGAATTACTAAAAACAATTTTATCCTCTTACAAAAAAGAAGAAGTGTTAGTTATTTATACGCCGGCAGTCCCAAAACAAAATAAAGAATACGAGTATTTATTAGAAAACGGATATTCCATAAAAAAACGTTCCGAAGTTTTAGGGGAAATCACAAAGCAATTTAAAACCATAGCCGTTGCCGGAACTCACGGAAAGACCACAACAACTACTTTAATTACACACCTTCTAAAATCGGCCGGCATCAATTGTTTCTCGTTTATGGGAGGAATTTCAAAAAATTATAATACGAATTTGCTTCTCGGAGATTCACAGGACAAAGATGCCTTTGTTGTGGTAGAAGCCGACGAATACGACCGTTCGTTCTTAACTCTGCATCCCTACATTGCTGTAATCACAAGCGTTGACGCCGATCACCTCGATATTTACATTAACAAAAACAACATGCATGAGAGCTATAAACAGTTCTCCAAACAAGTCAAAAAAGAAGGCTTTCTGATTGTTAAAAAAAATGTTGATAACGAATTGAACCTCTCCGATAAGAGGCTCGTCTACTCACTAAATTTAAATACCGAATATTGTGCCGAAGGTGTGAATATTAAAGATGCACAATTTGTGTACGATGTTAAGAGTCCGTTAGAGTGTGTAAGTGGCGTTACCATTGGACTTCCGGGCTTACACAATGTTGAGAATTCAATTGCAGCGGTAGCAGTTGTTCAACAATTAGGTTTAAAAGCGGATCAAATAAGAGAAGCTTTACGTTCTTTCAAAGGTGTTAAACGAAGGTTTGATTACAGGATAAAGTCGGAAGATTTGGTTTTTATAGATGATTACGCTCATCATCCCGAAGAATTAAAAGCGGCAATAGGTGCAGCGAAGCAACTTTATCCCGATAAAAAAGTGACCGGCATTTTTCAGCCGCATCTTTATTCGAGAACCAAAGATTTTGCCGATGGTTTTGCCGAGAGTTTAGATTTGTTGGATGAATGTATTCTCCTCGATATTTATCCCGCAAGGGAAATTCCGATAAAAGGTGTGACTTCTCAAATGCTGTTGGATAAAATGAAATTGGGTAATAAACATTTGGTGAAAAAAGAAAATCTTTTAGAGTTTTTAAAAAACAAACCGCTTGAAGTACTCATCACATTAGGCGCCGGAGATATTGATGCACTGGTTGAACCGATTGAAAAAATGTTATCAAAAAAGTGAAAAAGTTAAATTATAAAAAAATAATAGTTACCGTTCTTTGGATTATTGCATTATCGGGTTTAATGACTTCTTTGGCCTTCGTAAACAAAAAGGAAAAACTGGTAAAAGCCGAACATCTTAACATCAACGTTCAAAACACTAATGAAAATCAGTTTATTGATGAAGATGATATAAGAGATTTTTTTAATGAGAGAAAAGATTCGATTCTTAATGTGGAATTAAAAAATATTGATGTAAACGGTCTGGAAAAAGTGTTGAATACCCATCCTGCTATTGAAAATGCTGATTTGAGTGTGGATGTAAATGGCGATGTGAAAATTAATGTTAGAGCACGAACTCCTTTGGTGAGAGTAATAAATATGGATGGCGAAAGTTATTATATAGATACGCAAACCAAATTAATGCCGCTTAGTGATAAATATACGGCACGGGTTTTGGTAGTGAACGGATTTGTTTTTGAACCCTACGCACGTCGCCACATGTTTTCGGTTAACGACATTAAAAAAAATGAAATGTTTAAAGAGTTAAGTGTGCTGGATGATATTTACGAGTTGGCAAATTATATTACGAAAGATTCGGTGTTAATTAATTTGATTCATCAAATAAGTATCACTAAAGAAAGAGAGTTTGAATTATTTCCCTCCATCGGAAATCATAAAATAGAATTTGGAGAAGCAACAAACATTGCAGAGAAATTTGAAAAGCTAAAAGTGTTTTACACCGATGGCTTAAATAAGACCGATAATTGGAATAAATATTCTACAATAAATTTAAAATATAAAAATCAGGTAGTGTGCACTAAAAAATAAATTATGACAACAACAGGTAACGACAACAATAAAAATTTAGAATCGGATTTAGTAGTGGGTTTAGATATTGGAACTACTAAAATTGCGGCTATTGTTGGCAAAAGAAATTCTTTTGGAAAAGTTGAAATTCTGGGTATCGGTAAAACCGAATCGCTGGGTGTTAACCGTGGCGTTGTGGTAAATATTGAACAAACTGTAGCCTCTATTAAAACGGCAATTTCACTCGCTGCCAATGAGGCGAATGTAGATATTGGTGAAGTAATTGTTGGAATTGCCGGCCAACATATAAAAAGTATGCAGCATCGCGGAATGATTATTCGCGAGTCTTTAGAACAAGAAGTAAGTCAAAAAGATGTTGATATGTTAATCGACAACATGCACCGTTTGGTGATGAGTCCGGGCGAAGAAATTATTCATGTAATTCCTCAAGAATATATTATTGATAGCGAAATAGGAATAAAAAATCCAATTGGTCATGCCGGTATTCGTTTAGAAGGAAATTTTCATATTATTACCGGACAAGTTTCGGCTGTAAAAAATATTTTTAAATGTGTTGACCGTGGCGGATTAAAAACTGTTGATCTTCATTTAGAACCATTGGCCAGCGCCGATGCAGTGTTGAGCGATGAAGAAAAAGAAGCCGGCGTTGTATTAGTTGATATTGGCGGCGGTACAACCGACGTTGCTATTTTTTATGATGGTATTATTCGTCACACCGCTGTAATTCCTTTCGGAGGAAACATTATTACCGATGATATTAAAGAAGGATGTAGCATTATTAAAACACAAGCTGAGCAACTGAAAGTTAGATTTGGTTCTTCTTTAGCACAAGAAAATCAGGAGAACGAAATTATTTCTATTCCCGGTTTGCGAGGGCGTCCGCACAAAGAAATTTCGGTAAAATTTTTAGCTCAGATTATTCAGGCGCGTATGGAAGAAATTTTAGAATTTGTTTTATTCGAAATAAAAAGTTCGGGCTTCGAGCGAAAATTGTCAGCAGGAATTGTTGTAACGGGCGGTGGTTCCATGCTAAAACATTTAGCACAATTGGTAATGTTAACTACCGGAATGGATTGTCGCATTGGAACTCCTAATGAGCATTTAGCAGGCGATAACGATGAATTAAAAAATCCGGCATTCGCAACAGGTGTTGGTTTGGTGATGAAAGGAATCGAAAAATCTGAACGCGAAATGAAAAAAGGAAACAACAACACCAAATTAGTTGAAGTAACTGTGGGAGAAGAAAAGAAAGAAAGTAAAAAAGTAGCCGGGCATTCTACAAAAAAAATCGGAAGTTTTTTTGATTCTTTAATTGGAAGAGCAAAAGATTGGATGAGCGATGACTTAGAGTAGTTCGGAGTTTGGAGTTCGGGGTTGGGAGATTTGTTCCGGCGCCGAACTCCGAACCCTCAACTCTCAACTAAAAATAAACTAATAACTAATAACTAATAACTAATAACTAATAACTAATAACCTATATCCCATGATGCAATTTGAATTACCCCAAGATGAAGGCTCAATCATAAAAGTGATTGGCGTAGGCGGCGGCGGCGGAAATGCCGTGAACCACATGTACCGTTTAGGTATTAAAGGTGTCGATTTTATTATCTGCAATACCGATAAACAAGCGCTCGAAAAAAGTCCTGTTCCTTGTAAGGTGCAACTGGGAAACACACTCACTAAGGGTTTGGGTGCGGGTTCAATTCCTGATGTTGGTCGCGATGCGGCATTAGAATCTATTGAAGAAATTAGAAATTATTTAGGCGATAATACGCAAATGGTTTTTATTACCGCGGGCTTAGGCGGCGGAACAGGAACAGGCGCTGCTCCGGTAATTGCATCGGTAGCAAAAGAACTCGGAATTTTAACTGTGGGAATTGTTACCATTCCATTTGTTTTCGAAGGAAAAAAACGTCGAATGCAAGCAGAAGCGGGTTTAGAAGAAATGAAAAAGTATGTTGATACTTTATTAGTTATTGGAAATGATAAATTGCGTGAAATATATGGCAACTTAAAAATGAGCGAGGCTTTTGCACATGCCGATAATGTATTAACAGGTGCTGCAAAAAGTATTGCCGAAATTATTAGTTTACACATGCATATTAATGTTGATTTCAACGATGTAAAAACAGTCATGAAAGATAGTGGTGTTGCTATTATGGGATCTGCAACAGCGAGCGGAGAAAAACGCGCGTTAAAAGCAGTGGAGTCATCTTTAAATTCTCCTTTATTAAATGATAATGATATTCGTGGCGCGCGGCATGTTCTTTTAAATATTATGAGTGGAAGTGATGATATTGATATGGATGAGTTCGGAGAAATTACTGATTTCATTCAGGAAGCAGCAGGCGGAACAGCAGAATTAATTACGGGTTATGGTACCGATCCTTCATTGGGCGACAGCGTTTCTGTAACAATTATAGCTACCGGATTTAAAACCAAACAAGGTTCAGGTTACGAGCATCCGCAAGTAAAAGAACGTAAAATTGTGAATTTGGATGAGCAGACACAGCCTGTAGAGAATAAACAAACAAATATTATTGAGGAAGTAGAAAAAGAAGAGCCGTTTGTTTTTATTAAGGGTGAAACTTCAGAAGAATCTCCTGCGAAAGAAGTTGATTTTATTATTACCAACGAAACTAAAATCGAAAGTTCTAATGAAGAAATTACAATTTCCGAAACCAGTTCAACAGAATTTACATTTCATACGGTTTCCGATGAAGTAAAAGATGAAATAAAAAGCGAAGAAAACCACGAAGTTGTTTCTCGCGAAGAGCAAATTCGCCTGGCGCAGGAACGTATACGCAAACTAAAAGAAATTACTTTGAAAATGAAAAGCCCCGAAGGTTTAGCGCAGTTAGAAAAAGAAACTGCTTTTTCCCGCAAAAACATTCAGCTCGAAAACAAGGCACATTCTTCTGAGTCAGAAATTTCGAGATATACTTTATCAGAAAGTGATGATAAAAAAATTGAAATTCGTCCCAATAATTCTTTCTTACACGATAACGTAGATTAACATTCTCTTAAAAAAATTAACCCCCTCTCTGTTAATTCAGGAGGGGTTTTTTATTGGCTGCTGTTTCCGGAGAATATTCATTAAATAATACCATTATTTCATTAACTTTGATAAAACTAAAATCAAATATCATGACGTTTGAAGAGCAAATAAGCGCCGACATAAAAACAGCGATGTTGGCAAAAGACGCAAAAAAATTAGAAGCCTTGCGCGCAATTAAAAATGTAGTTATTATTTTAAAAACTTCGCCCGAAGGAATTTCGGATGATGCCATTATGAAAACCATTCAAAAAGAAGTGAAGAAGAGAAAAGAATCGGCGGATATTTATACTCAGCAAAACAGAGCCGATTTGGCCGAAGTTGAAATATTCCAGGCGGGAATAATGGAAACGTATTTACCAAAGCAATTAAGCGAAGATGAAATTCGGTCCCAATTAAAAAACATTATTACTCAAGTAGGAGCAACTTCTGCAGCCGACATGGGAAAAGTTATGGGCGCTGCAAGTAAAGCGTTCGCCGGAAAAGCCGATAACAAAATGGTATCCTCTTTGGTTAAAGAATTATTGGGAAACTAATTGAGTAATTTTTTTTACATAATTATTTTTTTATTTTGTTTTGGAATTTCTAATTCCCAAATAAAAAATGATAATTATGTAATGGATGATCCACGCGACTACACCAAAGATCCGGCAAGAAGTGCCAATTTTATTGAACTCGGCGGAAACGCCGGTTTATATTCTTTAAACTGGGATTATATTTTTTACTATAAAGAAAAATTTAAAATTTCTGGAAGAATAGGGGCCAATGTTTTTCCGAAAGGAATTTATCTTGAACAAGCCTACGTAATTGAAAATAATTATATTTTATTAAAAAATCCTCATCATATAGAATTGGGTCCTGGTTTAACCTTGCAGGTAAAACATAATCCAACGTGTTTGGCGGATAGTATTTATCAATGGGAAAATATTTGGTTTGGGATGTTTCGAATTGGTTACAGATATCAGCCGCAAGAAGATGGTTTCTTTTTCAGAGCAGGAATCACTCCTATTTTTTATCGTAATAGCGATTGCGGTCCCGAATTTCCTGTAACACGACAATGGTTCTGGGCAGGAGTTGCATTCGGAATTACTTTTTAATGTTTGACGGCGCAAATTGCAACCTAAAAAAAGCACCTATTATTTTATTTTTTAAAATGCTATAAATTGTAGCAAGGTTTTCAATGAAGGCATATTAGTTTTATAACCTGAATAATGGAACGCGGATGACGCGGATTGCGCTGATAAAGGCGGATTACATTATTCATATAAAATATTAAAAGAAATAAAATGGAAATATTGCATAAAGACATTACAGATAAAATTATCAGAAAATTTTATAAAGTTTATAATGAATTGGGGTATGGATTTTTGGAAAAGGTTTATGAGAACGCCTTGTTTTTTGAATTAAGGTCTTTAGGACTAT
>JAHEYG010000092.1 GCA_023251725.1 Sphingobacteriaceae bacterium
AGATAAATAAATATCACCGCCGCGCGATTCGCCTTTTACATCGTTTTTGTAAATGTAAATTTGCTTTCCGTCGGCCGACAAACTAGTAACCGCATCGTGTGCTTCGGTGTTTACAGAGCCGGGAACAGTTTCAGCAGGTTTCCATTTTTTAGTGAGCGTATCAAAAGTTGAAATGTAAATATCCTGAAAAAATTTTCCGTCACCTTCTACATCCATAGGTGCATCGGTAGTTTCGGGGCGGCGCGAATTAAAAACTATTTTTTGTGCGTCGGCACTAATAGCCGGCGAGCCATCATCGTATTTGCTGTTTATTTCGGCCCCCATATTTTCTACCGTTACATCAACAGGTACGGCTATAAAGTTTTTCGCGTTAGTACACTGATTAATAAAAACTTCAATATCTTCTTCTTTTTGTTCTTTAGAACTTGCTTTGCCTTTGTAGGTAGTATATTCGGCGGCGGCTTGTTCAAACTTTCCATCGCCCTGATAAATTTTTCCTAAATATAAATACGTTTCGCGATTTACATCTTTATTAATTTCTTTTGCTTTTGTAAATTGTTCGAGCGCCTTATCGTATTGTTTTAATTTATAAAAACACAATCCCATAAAATGCAACACCTCGGGGTCGTTCGGATTTTTAACCAGCACTTCTTTAAAAATGTTTAATGCACCAATGTATTGGTCGGCATACAATTTTTGTTTAGCCAGCACCATTTTGGCGAGATCAAGCGGATCCATATTGACTGAAGATTTTACCGAGGTAGTAAACATTAATGCACTACTGAAAATAAGGGCGAAGAGAAATTTTTGCATAGGTTTATTTTAATAGGAAACTAAGGTAATTATTTTTATTAAAACGAATGAATTATATGAAAAAAATAACAAAAGTTTTTAAAAAAATGTTTATATTTATAACTCAATTAAGATTTGTGAAACCAATTAATTCAGGCAAAATGATTTTTAGAAAAGCAGTTCAAAAAGTATTTTTCATTGGTACAATGTGGGTATTTACCAATGGTTTTTCGCAAAACGGCGCTATAGCCGAATTCAAATTCAGTTCTTCAAAGGGAATCGGCGGCAACATGAAAGCCAGTTTTTGTGAATACGGGCACAAAATGGAAATAAACATGGTAAATGATAAAATTCCGGGCGGAATGATGATGACCACTATTGGAAATAAAAAAAATCCAGATGTAAACTATGCCTTAAACGAAAAAACAAAAACCTATTCCGAAATTAAAAAACAGGATCCAAAAAAAATTAGCACCGACGATAATCGAAATTATACGGTAAAAAAATTAGGTGAAGAAACCATTAATGGGTTCAGGTGCATTCATTTTACTGCAACGTCGGACAAGGATATTCTTGAAATATGGAATACAAAAGACATTCAGGATTATTCGAAATACCGTGAAGCCGAAAAATTAGATGCGCAAACTTATTCTTATACGCGTCAAAAAGCTATTGAAGAGGCGGGTTGCGACGGATTTCCGGTTAAGACCATAGGGAAAAGTATTAGTGATAAACAAGGTGGGGTTACTATGGAATTAGTTAAGTTCGAAAAAAAATATTTTTTAGAAAGTGATTTTTCAATTCCAGTAGGATATACAAAATCGGAATATATAAGTCCGGGAATGGTGCCTCAGATAAATGCCGAGGAATTAATGAAGATGACGCCCGAGCAGCGCGCCAAATACATTGAAGAGATGAAGGCGAAATACGGGAAGTAGATTTAATCAAATTTTATCCCCATTAATTTAATTACCTTTTCAATATCTTCGGGAATGTCGATGCAATGACTATCAAATAATGTTTGTGCACATTTTATTTTGTATCCGTTTTCGAGCCAGCGCAATTGTTCTAGTGATTCGGCTTTTTCGAGAGCAGAGGGAGAGAGTTTTGTAATTTTTTCGAGTACATCGGTACGGTAAGCATACATCCCAACATGGCGGAAATAATTAAAATGTTGGTGCCATATTTTTTTGTCAACCCCTTTTATAAACGGAATTACGCTTCGGCTAAAACAAATGGCTTCGTTATTTTTATTGAGAATAACTTTTACTTCACCTTCATCAAACAGCACTTCATAATTATCGCATTTAATAATTAGAGTAGCAAGTTCGGTATTTCCATCACACAATTTTGCCAATGTATTAATTTGTGTGGGATCAATAAAGGGTTCATCACCCTGAATATTTATTACGTAATCGTATTTTTCGCTGGTTTTTAATAACGCCTCGTAACAACGGTCGGTGCCGCTGGGATGATTTTCTTTGGTCATTACGGCTTTAGCGCCAAAACCCGAAGCGTGTAGTAAAATGCGTTCATCGTCGGTAGCAATTATTACTTCGCTAAGGCTTTTCGATTTTTTAGCCTGCTCGTAAACCCTTTGCAGCATTGATTTGCCCAGTATTTGAGCCAGTGGCTTTCCCGGGAAACGGGTAGAGGCATAACGAGCCGGAATTATTCCTAAAACTTTCATTGTAAATTATTCAAAAAAAAATGTTCGAAATTATTTATCTTTTAAAAATACGATTAAATTTAGGGTTTATTATCAGAATGAGAAAATACATTGCCATATTATTTTTATTTTTTGGCTTTTGCTTAATGTCACAGCCAAATAATCATTTTAAAATGGTGGCGCAAATGATAGATTCTATTAAAATGGTTAAAACAGTAAGATTTAAAGTGAGCGCTATTGAACGCATTAATAATAAATATTCGTTAGCGGTTTCTGAGAATAAAATTTTTAGTCACCCGCGCAAAGTATATTTTATAAATCCCGAAAAAAAATTGGAAATATTATTTGTCACAGGTCTTAACAATAATAAAGCAATAGTGAAGCCTCATATTTTTCCGTATTTCACTCTAAATCTCGATCCCACCGGAAATATCATGCGCCGCAATCAGCATTACACTATTAACGAATTGGGTTTTGAATTTGCCGGAAAAACCATTGTGCTGGCGCTGAGTAAAGAAAAAGAAAATCTGAGTAAAACTTTAAATTATTACGGTATTAAAGATAAGAACGGATTGAAATGCCATTTGTTTGTTTACGAATGCAAAGATTTTGTGTTTACTGAGTATACGGTTTTGCCGAAAGAAACATTGAGCAGTATTGCCATTAAATTAAATTTAAACGATTACATGTTGCGCACTAAAAACGATTTGTTTAACGATTTCGGATATTTAAAAACGGGAACTAAAATTCAGGTGCCAACTTATTATTGTAAGAAGGCGGTTTTTTATTTAGATGAAAAAACAATGTTGCCAATAAGTATTAGCATTTTTGATGAAGTTGGTTTGTTTGAGACTTACGATTACAGTAACATTATACTTAATAAACCTTTTGCCGATAATGAATTTAGTAAAGAGTTTAAGGATTATAATTTTTAGATTTCATTTGCTAAAAGATTAATTAGCCGACATCAATTTATTTAAATTACGTTCAATGTATTTATGGGAAGGAAGCAACGCGGTTTGAATGTGTTTGGCGTAATAAATACTGTCTAAAATTTCTTTTTGTTTTTCTTCGATTACTTCTTTTTGTTTGGTAATTTCTTCATTAGCTTTTTGTTTGTGTAAAAAACTCCGGTAAGCAAAAACAGCAAAACAAATAACCAGAAATAAAATAGAACATACACTTAAAATAATAATTTTTTGTTTTTTATTTTCTGAAGCCGCTATGGCTTCTTTTTTTTCCTGAACTAATTTAGTGGCGGCTTCCTTTTTATCGAAATCATATTGCATTTCAAGTCGCACGGTTTGTTTAGTGTTTTCTTCATTGTTTAAGCTATCCCGGGCAGTGATGTATGCTTTGTAACTCTCCAAAGATTTTTTGTGTCTTCCGGTGGTTAAATATATTTTACTAAGGCATTCGTTGGATTCTTTAATTCCTGTTAAATCTCCAATTTCATTAAAAAGATTATTAGCCTTTATGGTATAGCTTTCTGCCTCAACGTAAGTTTTTAAATCGAGGTAAGTTGCTCCAATATTTCCTAATGACTGCGCAATGCCTCCTTTATCGCCCATTTCCTCTTTTATCTTTAAGGAAGCGAAATGATTTATTAAGGCTTCATTATAATTGCCTTGGCCTTTATAAACAATGCCTAAGTTATTGTAAGAGGCGGCAATTCCTTTTTTGTTGCCAATTTCTTTGTATATTTTTAAGGCGGGAAAATGATTTTTTAACGCCTCACTATAATTTTTCTGAACAAAAAAAACAAGCCCTATGTTATTGTATGAGTTAGCAATGCCCCCTTTATCGCCAATCTCTTCTCTTATTTTTAAAGCAGCCAATTGGTTTTTCATAGCTTCAGGCAAATTATCCTGGTTCTTATAAATAATCCCTATATTATTGTAAGCATTGGCCATTCCTTTTTTGTCTCCCAATTCTTCCATTATTTTTAAGGTGGTAAAAAAGTTTTTTAAAGATTCGAGATAATTACCTTGGAGGAAATAAACTGAGCCTATATTATTGGAGGCAATGGCGCCCCCTTTTTTAAACTTAAGTTTTAAAGCGAGCGTTTTTGCTGTATTTGCAAATTGCAAAGAGGTATTGTAATCACCTGTATTGTTCAGCCTTTTAGATAAACTATTTAAAACATTTACTTTATTCGTATCCTCATTAGCAATTTTTAAAACCTGTGTTAAACTATCGATAGCCTTAGGATTTTGTGAATACAATATCCCGAAAAATAATGCAAGAGTAAATATTAATATTTTTCTCATTTCAAATTCAAATTTAAAAAATTTTGCGAACTTTTAAGGAACCAACTTCGAACGGCTCATTACAATGCCGATATTAGGAGTATAAATAGCAAAAGTTTGCGGCTTTGCATTTAAATAAAGCACAGCAATTTCATCTCCCGCTTTTTTATCTACTTCAGTGGCTTTTCCTACCATACTCACCAAGCCCAAATAATGCAATCCTAATTTATCGGCATAAGAAATTTTTAAAACCATCATAGCATTGCCCTGCCGGTCGGCCGGCGCTTTTATCGATTCTACTGTTCCCAAAGTTGACACGCCGTCTTTAAACAACTGCACCGATCGTTTGCTGTTTACCATTAAAGCAACCGCAAATAATTCAAAAAACGCAGTTACTCCTACGCCCCATAACGCCCCCGATACCGCGGCATCCGCACCAAATTTCCAATAAAATAACACAGTCATTAATGGGATAATTAAAAATGAACCTATAAAAATTGATTTTACTTTGGTTCTATTTTTTTTGAACAACTCGTGATTGTAATCAATATCACGCGGTGGATTTTTTGTTAATTCGTTGGGTAGCATAATTTCTTATTTTAAATTAATTTTACTGTATACATTATGGCTTCATTCTTATATATTAGTTCCAAGTAAGCAATTATAAGTAGAAAATACTATCTTTAAAATTCAAAAGCCCTCTTTCACTTCGCTTTTTTGGCAGACAAAATATTTTCCGGAGTTTGTTTGATAGCAAGGCTCGATTCGCTTAGTTTTGTTCCTTCATCATAAGTTGGTCGTTTTTCCCAAACGTTTGTATTTTCATTATAAAATTCTTTTTCTCCGGTTTGAACATAACCCCACATCGAAAACTGTAAATCTATTTTTTCTTTCACAGTCATTCCACATAAATCGCCAATGCTTATTTTTACACCATCCGAAGCTAAAAAATCTCCATCTCCATCATTTGGTTTGCAAAGCCATAATGAAACTTCATTTTTTCCTTCAAATTGAATATTGAATTTTTTTTGAGTAAAATAAATAGAAAAAACATATATTTCATCCAATTTCGAACCCGCAAATTTATCATTCGTTTTCAACTCAATTGTGAAATCAATTTTATCATACTTGAACATACTGGAAGCAATTGCCGTTTTAACAGAAAGATCTTTTAGTGTGGCGCAATCACCTCCACTAGTAACTGCTTTTGTTCCATTATCAGTATAATATACTGCTTTGTCTTGGGCGAGTAAACAAGAGTAAGAAAAAATTACCGGTGCAATAATAGATATAATTTTTTTTGAGTAATTAATAATATTTTTCATTTTATTTGGTTTTAAATTTTCCTACTCGTATGGCTTTTCAGTGTCGCCCCGTTTTTATAAATGGTTTCCGGTTTCCATTGTTTAAGTTTTTAAATTGCAATTCAAATTTGTGGGTGTATTATAAAAATAAGTGCAGCGCATGTTTTGGTTGTGAGAGGAATTGTTCTGCTTGCATTGCACTTGTTTATGTATTATTTCTTAGAATTTATTTTTGTGCCGTTGTATCCGATGTCAATGTACCAAGTTCTTTGTTTACTGAATCCAAAGCTTTGGTCATTCCTTCTCCCAATTTTTCAAACTGTTTGCTAAGATCTCCGGTTGCGGCGTGAACTTCCTTAACCGAAAACACAGTACGAACCGATAATCCGGTGGCTAAAATTCCGAGAATTAATCCTGTAATGGCTAAACCTTTTTTTCCGTTTCCGCTTTTGGCTCTCATAAATCCCATCACAGCTAATAAAGCGCCCAGTAAACTTACAATGATCCAGAAAATAGCGAGGCCCATTCCGCCGCCGACTACGGCTGACAAAACAGCCGCACCGTTTATAAATATCCATAATACAAGTGCTACCAGCGAAATAACGAATCCGGCTACGCCCAATCCTTTTCCTGCATTTGTTGTTGTGTTTGTTTCCATTTTTTTAGGTTTTATGATGAAGCGATTTTTTTAAAGCTTCATCCGGTTTATACTTTATATTAAAAAATTATTTATCAATGTTGGTCCAACCTGAAGTTTCGGAAATTTTAAACGCCCAACCGCCCCCATTATATTCAATCCAATAGGCTTTTCCATTTACCATTCCGAAAGGATAAAGCTCGCAACCCGAACTCACCGGCATTTTTTGTACATTAGAGAATACAGGAAGTTTTAATGGTGCCGGATCTGCAAACGTACTTTTAACCGAGAGAAGAAGAGCACTGGCGCTGAGCATTACCATACTTATTGAAGTAGCAGTGGTCAGCATTTTTTTTGATGAATTCATTTTGTTTTCCATTTTTTTATTTTTTTATTTATGTTTTTAAAAATTTATTATTTGATGACCACAATTTTGTGCGTACTATTTTTACCAACTACAAAATAAATTCCGCCTTCAGCAATTTCAATTTCAGCAACGCGATTATTATTTTCGTTTAACTCAATGGTTTTAATAAGTTGTCCCAATTCATTGCTGATATTTATTATTTCGTTCGCTCCCGTTTTTATTTTAAACACACCATTATTGGGATTAGGATACACCATCAATTCAGAAACCGAATTCATTAAAGAGGTCACACCTAAACATAATGAAACCGATTGCGTAATGATAGAATTGTTTGTGCAACCATTCACATCAGTACCGCTCACTGTATAAGTTGTGTTGACAGTAGGACTCACCACAATACTCGCAAAAACTCCGCCCGGATTCCAGGTGTAAGTAAAAGCTCCTGCTGCGCTAAGTGTAGCACTTTGCCCGATGCATAAAAGAGTATTATTTGTAGAGGCATTAATGGTTGGTAAAGGATTTACAGTTACTGTCATATACGCCGAACCTAAACAACCGTTTAGGTTGGTACCTGTAACACTAAAACTGGAAGTAACAGTTGGCGTTACCGCAATAGTGGATGCTGCCGGTCCTGCCACCCAGGTATAGGTATTAGCTCCTGTTACCTGTAAAATAATTGTATTTCCATTGCATATTGTGTTGGGGCCTGTAACAGATAACGAGGGCAGGGCGTTGACCGTTATACTCTTTATAGCAGTATTTACACATCCATTAACGTCGGTACCGGTTATTGTGTAAGTAATATTTACAGTTGGACTCACAGAAATTGATGGCGTTGTTGCTCCTGTATTCCAGGTGTAAGTGTTGGCACCGTTTCCAAATAAAATAATATTATTTCCTGAACAAATTACGCTTGTACCGGTAACCGACACTGTGGGTAAGGCGTTAACCGTTATACTCTTTATGGCCGTATTTTTACAACCGTTTAAATCTGTTCCTGTAACCGAGTAAGTTGTATTTACAGTAGGTGTTACTAAAAGACTGGCCGTTGTTGGGCCTGTACTCCAGGTATAAGTTGTGGCACCGCTTGCATTTAAGTTTACATTAAATCCGATACAAATAGCATTTGAACCACTTACAGTAAGTGTGGGCAAGGCGTTAACCGTTATGTTTTTTGAAACAGAATTTGTACAACCGAAAGAACCGGTTCCAATAACAGAATAAGTTGTATTAACAGTAGGGCTCACTACAATGCTCGCGCCTGCACCGCCCGGATTCCAGCTATAGCTCAAAGCACCCGAGGCAGTTAATGTTACACTTTGCCCGGCACAAATAACCGAATTACTTACCGAAGCTGTAACTGTTGGATTTGGATTTACACCCATTATTCCGCTCGCCGAATTTTTACAACCGTTAACATCGGTGCCTGTAACCGAATAACTGGTATTAACTGTCGGACTAATGGCAATACTAAAACTGGTGGCTCCCGTATTCCATGTATAAGATATAGCTCCGCTCGCCGATAAATTGGCAGGTGAACCCGAACAAATTACACCAATTCCACCAATGGTTACTGTGGGCAATGCGTTGACCGTTATACTCTTTATTGCCGTGTTTGTGCATCCAAAGGCATTTGTTCCGGTAACGGTGTAGCTTGTATTTACAATCGGATTAACGTTTATAGTTGAAGTGGCAACGCCCGTATTCCAATTATAAGAAACGGCCCCGCTTGCCGTAAAAGTAATTCCGCTTCCAGTACAAAATGAATTTGCTCCGATAACCGAAACAACAGGAGTCGGATTTACAATAATTGTTTTTGTAACTACGCTTCCTGTCCCAAATCCATTGCTTACATTATGACTAATAGTATACGTTCCTGCGGCAGTATAACTAACAAGCGGATTTTGTAAAGTTGAGGTGGATGGTGAACCAGCGGTCATAGTCCAAGTCCAGCTTGTTGGTATATTAAAAGAATTATCATTTAGCTGAAGGCTTTGTCCGGAACATCCCGAGGTAACAGAAAAATTAGTTACGGGAGACAGTTGAGAAGCCAAAACCATATTATCTACTTTAAAATCGGCACCTGCATAAGAAGCAGGAACCGACCAGCTTTTAGATGAACTTAAAAATATTATTAAACTATCAGGTGCGGTACCCAGATTGATGTAAACTTTTTTCTTAATATAAATTGCCGAGCTAGGTAAAAGTCCACTTATAAAACTTGTGAATAGACCGTTCTTTTTAAATGCAAGTTGATAATAAGCGCTATCGTTAGCGTTAGCGGGAGCATATTTATAATAAAAGGCCAAAGTATCAATCTGATTTGAAAAAGGGTAGCCACCAATTGTTGTTGAAGGACTCGAAATTCCACTAGTCACTCCATCAGAATAACCAAAACCGTTCGCGTTTTGAGTTTTTAATTCAAGAGCATAAGTTCCGGTATAGGAATCTGTAGTTTGAAAATTGGCAGGCTGATTCCAGGTATTCATATTCCACCCGTTGGGAGATTTGGAAGTTAAGGTTTGCCATAATTCAAAATCACCATTAAAATTTACCGGTTGTGAAACTACTCCTGTAAACGAAACACTGTCGATTTGCAACATACTTCCCGGAATTCCTGCAAATCCTGTTAAAGCATTACTTGGTGCTGCCGCAAAAATTAAACTGTCGGGTGTAACCGATAAAGTTATTGGCGCTGATAAAAGTGTGTATATAATTTTTGATCCGGTAATTTTTTGCAATGTTTGTCCGATTACACTTCCTGCTTTTTTAAACATAGCAATTACTATTCCTGTATCTCCTGGCATAATATTGCATTTATAATATAAACGTATGCCGTTTGGATTTTGATTATAAGGAATACCTTGTCCTTTCGGTTTTGTTGGATCACCATTAGCCACATAGGCTGTAATAGTATCGGTACCACTTAAAATGGTAGTTAATTTAACGGCAAAGGATGCCTTATAAGCATCGGTGGTTTTAACCACATTTTGCGGACTAATTTGTCCGCTGTTATACATATTATTTGACGTAAAATAATACAATGGGTTTTCGAATGAAGCAACTGTCCAATTTTCGAATCCTCCGTTTGGAATAGATTGTGAAAAGCTATTTACAATACCTGCGATTGTAATGGCTAGTGTGAGTATAGTTTTTTTCATAGTTTTTTTATTAATTACAGGATAAAAGTAGAGGGTTAAAATGGGCTAAAAACGCTAAATGTACCCGCGTGGGGGTTTTGTTACCCGAATGGGTGTTTTTGTAAACAGGCGTTTTACCCATCCCAGCCTTCCCAAAGGGAAGGGGCAATTTTTTAGTCCTTCTTTTTCCAAGGGAAGGAGCAATTTTTTAGTCTTTCTCCTTCCCTTTGGGAAGGTCGGGATGGGCTAAATTTTCCCTAAAAGTTCAAGCAGATCATCCTTTTTGCGGGTGGCCAAAGGAACAATGGAAGCATCTTTCATTACCAGTTCGGCATTTTGTTTTTCTAAACGATCGATGTAAGATAAATTAATTAGGTGGGAGTGATGGGATCTGAAAAAACCGGCCGGACTTAATATATCATCATATTTTTGTAAAGAGCCGGTAACTAAAATATTTTTACCTGCTTTAAGAATAAAGCGTGTGTAATTACGGTCGGCCTCGCAGCGAATAATATCGCTGATGTTTAAAACGTGCACCGTATTTTGTGTATTGAGAACAATTTTTTTTTGTTCGTTATTTTTACCGGTCATGTTACCGATAAAAGTATTGAGCTTCAAACTTATTTCTTCGGTTTCAATTTGATGTTCTGCTTTTTGAAGAGCGCTAACCAGTTCATCGGGGTTTACGGGCTTTAATAAATAATCGAGTGCGCTGAATTTAAAAGCCTGGACGGCGTATTTATCAAAAGCAGTAATGAAAATAATTTTGAAAGTAATCGGACTTAATTTTTGAACTAAATCAAAACCGGAGCCGCCGGGCATTTTAATATCTAATAAAACCACATCGGGTTTATGTTTTTGAATTTCTGTTACTCCGGTTTCTACATCACCGGCTTCTGCAACTACGGTAGCAGAAGGATAAT
>JAHEYG010000021.1:0-35661 GCA_023251725.1 Sphingobacteriaceae bacterium
CTGTGCACATGCATAGTAAATACGTCGGTTTCGTACGTTTTCATTAAATAAAGATACAATCGAATCTCAAAAAACAAAAATTTTTTGCAACCCGTTAAACTTCAATAAATAATTACTACGATAAGATAAAAGAATTAAGCCAGTGAAGAGCTTCTTTGCGATTATTAAAAAATCGGGTGGGTGCCGTGGGTCTGTTTATTTTAATATACATATTGCCCAAAATTTTGTACGCCAATTTATTACTGCTAAAAGCAATTGCGCCATGGTGCGTACCGTGCTCGGGCGATGCGGCTAATTCTCTGGCTTCTTTAGTTGTGTAAGCATCGCCTTCGAGTTCTAACAAAATAAAAGCTTTTTTACCGTTTAAAAAATGGGTGATAAATTTTTTGCCCTCAATAATATCTTTGGTATCAAATACGGTGTTATGCTTTAACAAAAGTTCCGCTAGTCCGCTTTGGTGAACCGTTAGTTTGAATACCTCGGTTTCGAAAACTTTATTTGGCTCCGTTAGGATCAATTTTGTTGGGATGAATTATTTTATCGCAACAAATATAGTGGAAAAAGGTTGAATGGTTATAAGGTTATAAGGTTATAAGGTTATAAGAAAAAAAAGGTTATTCGTTATCCATCATAATTTATAAGGTGCTTCTGGTATTCTAATAACACTATAATCGATAACTGATAACGCTATAACGGATAACGCTATAACGGATAACCTTAATTAACCCTCACCTTCTTAATTTGTTCTATCTCAATTTTCAATCCGCGGAGCATATTCATAATGCTGTCTAAATTCAATTCATCATCTTTATACTCGCCCATATTAATACAGCAAGTGTATTCCCACAATTCAACAATATCATCTAAACGAACTTTATACGGCTGGTACATTTTATTATCGGAATGACATTCAATACTGCCTTCTTTTTTATTCAATTTAAAAAGGCGTTTATAACTTAAGCCATCGTCTTTTGTAACTACCACATAACTCAATCCGTCTTTAACATCTTCTATACGCTCAACATATTTTCCTATCACAAAAGATCCTTCTCTTATTGGCGGCATCGAATCACCTTTAATAGGAAAAGCTCTGTGTTTTCCTACCGGTAAAAATGGTAATTTCATTCGCGGCAAACGCTCGATGTATTCGGGATCGGAATAACCACGCAAATACCCCGCCGAAGCTTTAACGGGAATTAATTCAATCATATCCACCCCATCGCCATCAATAATTACCGGAAATAAAATACGGTTCTTTCCAATTTTCATTAAAGCATCGGGATTTGTTTTTTTCAAATCGCCCTTAATTAAAGCATCAATGGCAATATGAAAATATTCCGACAATTTGATAAGCAAATCTATCGGAGGCTCGTTACGGCCCTCTTCATAACCACCAATGCGCGATCGGGTAACTTTAAGCTCATCGGCCATTTGCTCCTGCGATAAGCCCTTAAGCTGCCGCAGAAACTTTATGTTATTGGATATCTTATTAAGCATATTATACCTTTTATAATTATAAATAATCAGTAAAAACCCATACTATAATGCCGAGTGAAAATAAGGCCAATTATTACGTTATTTTTATTGAACCCCGGTATTGCTACAATTTATAGCACAAAGATACTACAAATTGTAGTATCTCCAAATCTGTATTTTTAAACATTATTTTGTTCATTAATGCCTATATTTAAATATTAAACCTTTAAGACCAAATGCGACAACTCTATTATAAACTATTAAATAACGGCGTTCACGCAGGCTTAAACTTTTCGCTGCAAAATAAAATTCGCATTTTTAATTCGGCCAACTTTTATATGTTTATCATCAGCATTTTTTATACAATAGTGGGTTTTGCCATTCATTTACCCTTTGTGGGATTCTTAAGTTTTATTACCTGCATTTTTGTTGCTGCGGGGTATTTTGTAATTAAAAACAGAAATTACACTTTTGCGTTTCACGGCATGCTTATTTTTGCCTTCGCATACATTTGTATGTTTGTTCTTTTTTTCGGGATAAAAACAAACTCCTACCTGTATTTTTTATTTATACCGGTAGCCTGCAATATTTTATTCGATACATTGCAAACCACCTTAAAATATTTTATTGCCACATTAATTACAATTGGGTTTTTAATAATTTATATGGATACGCACCTGCCGGTTTACAAAGTCGATTTTTTAAATACCGCTCTTTTTAGTGTGGTAAATACTGTTTTTGTGGCCGTACTTATTTTTTTAGGAGTGCGCTTATTTAAAACCGAAAATCACGCTTACTCCAGTCAGATTGAAGAACAAAAAAAAGTGGTGGAAGTGAAACAAAAAGAAATATTAGACAGTATTCATTATGCCAAACGCATTCAGAATACTTTGCTCACCAGCGAGAAATACATCGACAAACATTTGAATGAATTGAACAAAAATTAATTGCTTTTACAAACTAACCGTTATTTTTATATATTTATATTCTTAAAAAAACAAATATGAAAAATTCAATTTTTAATGCTAAGGATTACCAAAACCTTGTTGAACGTTTAAACAAACTTACAAGTAACTCAAAAAATGTGCATGGTATTATGAGTGCCAATCAAATGGTTTGCCACATCACCGATCCATTTCTGGATTTGTTGAAAATGCGAGAAACCAAACCGGCCTTGCCATTTTTTTTACGGCCGCTTTTTAAAGGCTTTTTACTCAGCGAAAAACCCTGGAAATTCGGACTGAAAACACTAAAGCTTTATAAGCAAGGCGACGATGGCAAAGGAACAAAACCAACTAATTTTGATGCCGATAAAAAAAAGTTATTCGAATTAGCCGAAAAATTTCATAAACTTCCTGCCACTTTCGAATTTGGTCCGCATGGCGGCATTGGTAAATTAAACCGCGAGGAGAACGGGTTTTTGATGTGGAAACATACCGATCACCATCTCAAAACTTTTGATTTATAAAATTTAATTTAAGCGTTTCGTTAATTTAATGCATGTTTCCGATAATTTAAACACTGTTATTTCTCCGCTTCCACAAAAAGAAAGTGCCGAAATAATATTGCAAATTAACGAACTCAATTTTAAGGCTTACGAAATTCGTAATATTAATCTTAAAGAATCGCTCGCTGTTGCCGAAGAAGCCTTAAATTTTTCAAAAAATATTTCTTATTCGGTTGGTCAGGCTTTCGCACTTAATAATATAGGATTCATAAAAAATTCGCTTTCTGAGTTCGAAAGTGCGCTTACTTATTTTAATGAAGCTTACAGTTTATTTATGTTGGCCAACCACGAAACCGGTTTAGGCGCGGTGTATTATAATTTTGGAATGCTTTTTGTGCGGCTCGGCGAATACTCTAAAGCACTCGATTTTTTATTAAAAAGTTTAGCCATTAGAGAAAAAATAAATGATAATCGCGGAATTTACAACGCGCTTTTTCAAATCAGTTATATTCATCACCAGTTTAAAGAATATGATATTGCGTTGGGATTACTCGAGAGAAGTTTGAAAATTTGCAGAGATTTAAATGATAAAGTTGGCATCGCAGCGCAGTTAATGTTAATTGGAATGGTATGCTCTGATAATGGCGAATCCGAAAAAGCCTTATCTAGTTTAACTGAATGTTTAGAATTAAGAAAAACTTTTTCAGACGATCGCGGGTACGGAACCGCTTTACTTATTATTGGCGAATACTATTTAAAAAATAATGATTACGGAAAAGCATTCGGATATTTTGAAGAAGGATTGGGAGTTGCAAAAAAAGTTCAGGATAAAACGGCACAAATTCGTTTTTATACTTCCATTGCTAAATTGCACTTTTTAACAAACGAATTCACTTTGGCAAAAAATCAGCTCGAAAATTCTGCCGCTTTGGCTTTAAGCAATAATGTAAATTCGCTCTTGCCCCCAATTTTTAGTTTACTGGCCGAATTAAATGAGAAAGAAAATAATTTTAAAGATGCTTTAACGAATTATAAAAAGTACGAAGAATATAAAGCACTTGTATTTACTTCGGAAGCCAAATTAAAAATAAAACACGATGAAGTAATTAAAAAAATGGAAGCTGCCAACATGCAAGCCGAAATTAACCGTTTAAAAAATGTTGAATTAAAAACCGCCTACGAAGAAATTGAATTAAAAAATAAAGAAATTCTCGATTCAATTACTTATGCTAAGCGTATTCAGGTGGCTTTAATTACCAATGAAAAATACATCGAAAAAAGTTTAAACAGGTTAAATATAAACTAAATGAAATTTTACCTTTTTATATTTATTACTTTTTATAATATTTTGCTTAGTCAAAGTAAAAAAGTCGATTCGCTGATATTGGTTCTTAAAAACACAAAAAACGATACCACTACTGTTAAATTAATGAATGATCTAGCTTACGAAATTTATTTAAGAACCGAGTCGGTAGATAATGATTTTGCAGCCTACATTGATTCTGCTATCCGAATTTCGGAAAGAATTAATTTCAGCAAGGGTAATCTCAGGGCGCGACTTATTGCAGCCAACACCTATCGTAACATCGGACAAATTGCAAAAGCAAAATCCTATTTAATTACTGCGCTCGATATTTGTAAAAAAACAAACGACGAAGACAACCTCTTTAAAACAATAAATGGTTTAGGAAATTGTTTTTCGAAAGAAGGAGATTTTAAAAACGCCAGCGCTTACTATTTTGACGCGCTTAAAATTGTCGAAAAAAAGCACAATAAAAAGTTTTTTTCAAGCATATATAATTCGTTAGGAAATTTATATTATTCGCAAGGGGATATTCAAAAATCAATCAGCTATCATTTAAAATCGCTGAGTTTTAACATTGATATTGGCAACAAAATGCTGCAATCGTTTAGTTATATTAATTTAGGTAAAAGCTATTTAAAAACAAATAAGCGAGACTCCGCCATTTTTTATTACAACAAAGCGCTGATTATACAAACTGCCGAAGGAAATTTTGTTGGCCAGGGTTACAGTTACCTCGGCATAGGTGAAGTGTATTTAAAGAAAGGTTTGGCTTCGGCCGCCCTCGATTATTTTAAGCGTGCGTATTCATTTGCCGAAAGATCGCAGGACGCTGAACTGATTTCGGGTTTATTAAATTCGATGGGACAAGCGTATTATTTTTTAGGTGATTTAAATAAATCGCTCGAGTTTTTAATTAAGGCCGTTGCCTTTGATGAAAAAACAGCTAAACTTCCCGAACTATCTTCAAGCTATTTTCAGTTATCTAAAACTTACGCGGCTAAAAAAGATTTTGCTAACGCGTATTTTTATTTTCAAAAACATACTACTATAAAAGATTCGGTGAGCAATTCGGAAGTGGGCAAAAAAATATCGTCGCTCGAATACAATTATCAAATTGCTCAAGACAAAAAAATATCTGAACTCGAAAGCGAAAAAATCAGAATTATACACGAAGAAGAAGTGAACACACAAAAAACTATTATTTGGTCGGCCTGCATTGTGGCGGCTATTGTTTCACTATTCTCTATTTTTATTTTCAGAGAATACAGAGCTAAAAAAACTGCTAACGAAATAATCAGCAAACAAAAACAAGAAGTAGAAAATCAAAAACAAATTATTGAAGAAAAACAAAAAGAAGTTTTAGATAGTATACATTATGCTAAACGAATACAAAATGCTCTCTTACCAAACGAAAAATATATTACTAAAAACCTGAGCCGATTAAAAAACGGAAATTAAAACGTGTTTAAAAAATCATTTCATATTTTTTTAGGACTGTTTATTTTGATTGGGTACATTTCTTTTTCCCAAAATAAAAAAATAGAAGAACTTACCGATAAATTAAAAAATTGTAAAACCGATTCGGTAAGAGCCAATTTAAATTACACTATTTCCTGGGAATATCTCGACATAAATTTAGACAGCGCTCTAAATTATAACCAAGTAGGCCTTATGCTCGCCAAAAAAATGAAACTCGAAAAGATGGAGGCGTTTTTGTTGGATGAACAAGGTTATATAAATTTATATAAAAGTAATTTCGAAAACGCTATTTCACTTCATATTGCTGCTTTGAAACTTCACCAAAAAATTGGCGATAGATTGGGCGAAACAAATAGTTTAAACGGTATTGGTTTTATTTATGATTCGCAGGGTAATTTAGATAAAGCTTTAGAATATTATTTACAGTCTTACAAAATAATTAAAGAATTTAAAAACAAATCGAGCGAATCAACAGTGCTGGTTTATATCGGCGGAATTTATCAACAGAAAAAAGAATTTCAAAAAGCATTAGATAACTTTCATGCCGCTTTGCAATGTAATAAAGAGAAATTAAATTCGATGGCGCTTGGCGATATTTACGGGCACCTGGCCGCTTCTTATTCGGGATTAAACATAAACGATTCGGCACTGGTGTATGGCTTTAATGCCTTATCCAATTACGAAAAAATAAGTAAAACCAATGGGCGCGTTGCCGATGCGCTCAATATTATATGTGATATTTATAAAAATCAGAAAAATTATGAGAAGGCAATCGAATACGGTGAGAAAAGTTATATCATGTCAAGTGAACTTGGAATGACGAATGAAAAAAACTCTTCGAGCCAAAGTTTGGCCGAGTCGTATGCTCTAATTAATGATTTTAAAAATGCTTATAAATATCAACTCATACATTACAGAATTAAAGATAGTATTGCCTCCGATTCGAAAGTAATGCTGCTTGAAATGAAATATTACAAAGAAAAAGAAGAAGCCATTCAGAAAAAAGAAAAGGAAATTATTTTGTACAAAGAAAAAGTAACACAATGGATTTATATTGGCATTACCATTTTTTTAATTGGCATTGTAGGATTATTGTTTTGGCGTTTCAAATCGAAGCAAAAATCGCACCGACAACTCAGCGAAAAAAATAAAATTATTGAGGATAAACAAAAAGAATTATTGGATAGCATACATTATGCCAAAAGAATTCAAAACGCCCTTTTACCAAGCGAAAAGTATATTAAGAGGAATTTGAATAATCTTAACAAAAATTAATTTTTTATACCATAATTGATTTGTAAATTTATGCCCTAAATTATCCCGAGGGGAAGCCTTCGGCTAAAACCAAAAACATGAAAAAAATTATTTTATCTATCACTATTATTTCTGCATTTGCAGTTTCTGCATTTACATTGCCTGCGCTTTGGAAAGCCGACGACAAAAACAGCACCGTTAGCTGGGAAATTAGCGACAAAAAAGGAACTTTCACTAATTTAGCTGCAACCTTAAATTTCGATAAAGCTAATTTAGCCGACTCTAAAATTACCGCCGCTATTGATGTTAAAACTTTAAAAGCTGGAAACGAAAAACTGGAAGCGCATTTATTAACCGCCGATTTTTTTGACGCCGAAAAATTTCCAAAAATTGTTTTTACTTCTACCGAAATTAAAGCCGACGGTGCAGGTTACATTGCAAAAGGAACTTTAAAGATGAAAGATTCTACAAAAGTAATCAGTCTACCATTTACTTTTACTGAATCTGATAAAATAAAAGGAATATTTTCGGGAACAATGACCGTTATGGCAACCGATTACGGCGTAATGAAACCACAAAAAGATCCAAGCAAAGTTGGAGCTGATAAAGTGATGATTTATTTAACTGTGCCTGTTACGAAGTAAATTTTATTTGATTAAGTTTAATGAGAGCGTGTTCCGATAGTTTCGGGGCACGCTTTTTTTGCACTATTCGTTATTTCGACAAAGTTGACCACCTAAAATCGGAGCAAACTAACAAGTTATTTTGATTAATAGTTTTAAAATAATTTTTACTGATTTTCTCGTTTAAAGTAATTTTTAAACTATTAAAAAAAATGTCGCCCTCTACTACCAGTTAATTTAAAATTCCTACCACTTATTAAATTAAACTGCTTTATTGAAACCTGATTTAATTCATCTTCGTTAAGTAGAATAGATTCGAATTAAATGAAAGTCAAAAAATATTTAGTATTCATCAATAAAATAATTGAGTTATGAAAACAATTTACTTCGACCATAAACACATATATGTGAAAGGGCCATTTTTAAAAAAAATTAAATCAGCATTATCTTTTATTCTGCCCTTTATTTTTTTTCAATTTCCATTAATTTCCCAAACCGACAGTACGTGTGGAATAATAAAGGTTATTTTGAAAGATAAGAATTCGAACGAGGCCATTCCATTTGCTAACGTTGTTGTTTACGATTTCAAAAATATTCAGAAGGCTGTTGCCACAACCAACATGGATGGTGAAGCAATTATAAAAAATATAGCTCCCGGAAAATATAACGTGAAGGGAGTTTATGTTGGCTATAAAGCAGCAATGACTAATAATGTTCAGGTGAAGGCAGGCAAAACAACTTATTTAAATATGCAATTGTCGAATGGAGAATGTTTATCGTTGCAGGAGGTTGAAGTTGTTACCTATGCACAACCTTTGATTGATTCGGATACAAAATCCGGCGCGACCATAACAAGAGAAGATTATCAATTCATGTCCACCAAGAATATCAATTCAGTTGCAGCAACTTCGCAAGGTGTTTTTTCTAAAAATAATAATATAAGAGGAGGCAGATCTAATTCGCTAAATTATTCTACCATAAGTGTAAACACATATAACTCGCCGCCATTAGATCAAAAAACTAATGAAGAAACATTAATAAAAGCAGGAGTTCTAACTGTCGGCGAAATTAACGACTTTACTAAATGGGATATTTGGAAAGAATACAGTGAACCTCAACTTTCTCAATATAGTAAAGTGTGGGAACTTACCCCCGGTGAGCGATATGTTTTACAAGCTATCAACGAAAATAACAGAGCTATAATTGACGCGGAGGTTAGCCTCATTGATTCAAATGAAGAAATAATCTGGAAAGCAAGAACCGACAATACCGGAAAAGCCGAACTGTGGAATACATTTTATGGTGAAGCGAAAAAAGCTTCCGCTATAATAATTAATTATAAAAGTAAATCATACAGAAAAGAAAATATAAGGCAATATAAAAACGGAATAAACTTTATCACTATCAATGAGCTTTGCGAAGCGTTAAATAATTTAGATATTCTTTTTATGGTAGACGCTACCGGGTCGATGAGCGATGAAATAAATTATTTAAAAGCAGAGCTTAAAAATATTTTAGAAACTGTAAGCAGCGAAAACAAAGGGCTTCAATTGAATACTGCGAGTTTATTTTACCGTTGTGTTGGAAATTCTTATACTACAAAAGTTTCTGAATTTACTCGCGATATAAGTAAAACAGTAAAATTTATTGAAGAACAAGATGCGAGTGAAGGGGGGCTTGAATCAGTTGAGATTGCTTTAGAAGAAGTTGTAACAAATTTTAGCTGGAGTAAAACCGGTGCAGCCCGACTTTTATTTATTGTAATGGACGAACCGCCGGGGAATGATCTTGAAAAATTAAACAAGCTTCATAAATCCATTCGATTAGCAGCAGAAAAAGGAATCCGGATTATTCCATTAATTGCTAGCGGTGGAACCGAAACAGAATATGATCAAAAAAGTATGGAGTACTTAATGCGTTGCATGGCATTAGCTACCAATGGAACTTATGCTTTTTTGACAGACCACAGCGGAGTTGGTTTAACACACGATAAACCAAAAACCAACGAATACACTGTTGAATATATGAATAAATTAATGTTACGCATCATAAAACAATTTTCAACATCTGCTTGTAACGATCCGGTTCAAGATTTTAAAAAAGATACTGTAATTATAAAGGCAATCGATCATGTTATTTTGGATTCTGTAATATTGAAAAAAACAATTGCATCAAGAGAAAATGTTGTTAAAACAAAAAATGAGGAATCTGATCTATCCAATTCAAAAACCGAAAAACAATTGTTGAGAAATTCACTTAAATATTTTCCAAATCCTTGTCGAGGAGAATTAACTATTGAAATTAGCGGTAAAAGGAGTGAAGTTTTTTTATCTGATATTAATGGTAAGATACTCGAAAGATATTCAGTTGAAGAAGGTACAAAACTTATTATACATCTTGAAAATTATCCTGCCGCGATTTACAATTTGAAATTTTACAACGGAGAAGAATGGCTTAGTGGTAAATTAATTAAAATTTCGGATTGAAAAGAAGATCTCACAAAAACCTATAATTGAAATATTCCGATCTTTGAATAGTTATGTTTTAATGATTTGAAAAAGCAAAACCCCCGAAAGCCTCACTATTCGGGGGTTTTTATTTTAGAATTGTTGGTAATTTGGACAACATGGTTGTTTGACGTTAAACCAAACAAGAAATGGTAAAAAAAGAGAGCAAATTTTCAATGTTTAATCTATGTTTAATCCAAGAGTAAAATTTCAGAAATTCTTAAAAACAAAAAACCCCAACATTTCTGTTGAGGCTGTTGGTAGCGGGAGGAAGATTCGAACTTCCGCCCTTCCCGTAGGGAAGGGTATGAGCCCACTCTGTTTTTTAAGCAATAAAAAATACACTTTCAATTTTTTTAAAATAAAAAACCCAGACAATTGTCTGAGTTCCTTCGGTAGGGAGAACAGGATTCGAACCTGCAACCAAATGCTCCCAAAGCATTCATTCTACCAATTGAAATACCTCCCTATATTTTTTTTGACGACCTGTGAGGACTCGAACCGCTTCATTTGATTTTTCTTTAAAATAAAAAACCCCGGCTTTGCCAGGGTTATGTTATTAATTCTAATATCTAAATTAATCATCTAACATAACCCTTGAGGGCAGTATCTTCCACTAGAGGGGAAAACCCCGCCTGGCGTATACTCATCTTATATGTTAAACAATTTTTCATTTTTATTTTTTGTTTTATTAATAATTCAAAGCAAATGTAATTAGTTTTACGCAAATAGCAAGCCAAAGTTTTACAAAAAAGGACGAACACGTTTTTTTAGTTTGAAAAATATCATTAAAAAATAATACAATTTTCATTGGTAAAATTGTATTATTTAAACACGGAAAATAATTTTTTAAAAAAATTTTTTAAAATGAGTGAATGGTGATTTTAATTTAGGGAGTTAAAGTAGTTCCGTAAAGTTCCCAATTCTATTTCAAACAAAGAGTGAATATTCAAGATAATTTCTTATCAATCCTCATTTGTTGTATTTGGTGGACATAAAGTTGGATTATAGAAATGCTGATTTGCTTTTACAAATGTTGCCGAAATCTTTAGTCACTAATAGACGATGAAGCATTGTAATATTTTATAATGCCGTATCAGGATAATTTTACCTGAGCTATATATTTTTCAAAAAGTTCAACTTTTTTGGCATCTTTTGAATCAAACAAAAAAGGCTTTACATCGTTTGCCACCTGTTTCATGTTTAGTTTTTTGCAGCGTGCCAAAAGTTTTTCCTTTAACTGCTTTTCAGTTTTTATTCCCAGTTTTTGTTCGAGATACTTGTAATCTGGTAAGGTGTCTTTTAAAAGAAATATAATATCAAAAAAATCGCGACCCTTTGCTTGCTTTCGATTTATGCTCGCGTATATTTTTTGTGAAAGCAAAATTGGTTTTGGTGTTATAAGTATTGTTGTAAAAACATCAAACTTATTTAAGATAAAAGTTTCGGGCTTAAATTTATAATTCTGCGGTTCCGCATCGAGCTGAATCAATATTTTTTCTTCTTTGTGTCCCGATAATCCTTCCTTAAAAAGTAATCCCGGAAATTTTATGTAACAATGAAATGTCCCTTTTGAAAGTTCCCGAAATTCCACATCGTATCCTTCGCGCTCTAAACCTTTTTTTATTTCTTTGGCGATTGCCAAAAAAGAACGCTCGGTTAATTTTAAGCAATCAAAATCCAAGTCTTCAGAAAAGCGGGTGTTGTTATGCACAATGCGAAGACTTGTTCCGCCAAGGAAACAAAGTTTAGAGCCGTATTTACCTTCGAAAATCAGTTCCAGTATTTTATGCTGAAGATACTCGCGTAAAATAAAACGTTTATGCACTCTTAGTTTTTCGGGATATAATTTTTCTATTTCTTTTATGCTAAGCATGTTTCATTATTTTGAGAAGTAAATTTATTGTTCGCTCGAGTGATTTATTATTATACTGAGAAAGATATTGATTTAAAGTTTTTTTACTAATCAGTTTTTTAAATGTGTCTTTATTTAATCGCAAAGCTTTTACTGATTCCTCAGAATTAATTTGCGAGTTAATATATAAAAAATCAATCAGTGCTTTTGACGGCTCGGCAATTTTTGCTTGCTTATTTCCGGTTGACAAAAGACAATAACCAAACATTAACGCCGGTTTTAATTTATGATAAGTAAACTCTCCCTTTAAAGTTTTAAAATGTTTTGTTTTTAAAGTGGTGGCTGATGTAATTGTATAAACGCCCTCTGGAATTAGTCCATAGTAGGCTAAAGCACTTTCAAATGAAATGTATGAAGGCGAATAAATTTTATTGGCAACAAAAAACAAGTCATCTTCATTTAGTGTCGGTTCCGAAAAACAATACCATCGGTTAATTATTTTTTGCAGATATCCTTGATTTTGCCAGTATACCAGTTGTTTTCTGTCAAAACCGGGCTCAGCCTTTAACAAATCGTTAATTGAAAATATGGGCAATGCCATAAATGTTTTATGAAAAGACTGGTATTTCATTCAGTTCCTTTTTTTACCAAATATAGTAATTTTTGGAATTATAACAAAATGCGCCATCATTATAGGTTGGGAACTTATTCCATTCTTGGTAAAAATATTTGCCTTAATTTTGGCAAATAAAGCGAACAGAAAAATGTTTAAACCATGTTTAAACCAAACAAAAAAAGGTAAAAAAGAGATCAAATTTTCAATGTTTAATCTATGTTTAATCCAAGGGTAGAATTTCAGAAATTCTTAAAAACGAAAAACCCCCGAAAGCCTTGCTATTCGGGGGTTTTGAGTTGGTAGCGGGAGGAAGATTCGAACTTCCGACCTTTGGGTTATGAGCCCAACGAGCTACCCCTGCTCTATCCCGCACTATATTTTTGGGTAAAATTAATCTTTTTCACGGGGGCAAAGATATATTTCCTTCCTTTGTAAACAAAATATATTTTATCAACATCAGTACAACACCACATAAATCGGGCTTTGTTAATATAATAGGCTGTCCAAACGTAGGCAAATCTACTCTTATGAACGCTCTTGTGGGCGAAAGGCTAAGTATAATCACTTCCAAAGCGCAAACTACTCGTCACCGCATTATGGGCATCGTTAATACCGAAAATTATCAGGTTGTTTTTTCGGATACACCGGGCATTTTAAAACCGCATTATAAATTGCAGGAAAAAATGATGCAGTTTGTTATTTCTGCACTAAACGACGCAGATGTTTTTTTATTCATTACCGATATTTACGAAGACATACAACTCGAAGAAGAATATTTAGAAAAATTAAAAAACACAAAAACACCGCTCCTGCTTCTTATCAATAAAATTGATTTAACTACCGAAGAAAAACTCGCGCAAAAGGCCGAAGAGTGGCGCGCAAAACTTCCCAACGCCGAAATTTTAGCAATATCAGCTCTGCAAAAATTTAATCTCGATTTGGTAATGAAAAAAATAATTTCATTGCTTCCTCCCGCCGAACCATTTTACGATAAAGATGCCATCACCGATAAACCCGAACGCTTTTTTGTAAGCGAAATAATTCGCGAAAAAATTTTATTGAATTACAATAAAGAAATCCCCTACAGCGTCGAAATTTTGGTGAACTCTTTTAAAGAAGAAGAAAAAATTATTCGCATACAAGCCGATATTTTAGTTGAACGCGATAGTCAGAAAGGAATTATCATTGGTAACAAAGGACTCGCCCTAAAAAAAGTAGGCGTTGAAGCACGAAAAGAACTCGAAAGTTTTTTTGGGAAACAAATTTACATTGAACTGTTTGTGAAAGTTGATAAAAACTGGCGCAGCAACGACAACCGTCTAAAAAATTTCGGTTACGACCATAATTAATATTTCCTATTAATTTATATAACGCTGATTATCATTATTATATAAAATTTTATATCTTCGTAAATAAACAAAATTGCTTACACATATTTGCTTATATTTGTTGTATGAAAGATACTATTTCAATTATAAAGGGAGTACACCCCGGTATAATACTTGAGCGCGAATTGAAGTTGCGAAAAATTGGTAAAAGTCGTTTTGCTTTGTCGGTAAACGAATTTCCACAAACTCTAGTTGCTATAACAAAGGGCAAGAGAAATATGAATACAAGCCTAGCCTTAAAAATTGAACACACGCTTGGATTGGAAGAAGGTTACTTTATGATTTTGCAAGTGTATTATAATATTGAAAAAGAAAAAAAGAAAAAAAACACAAGACATCCTGATTTTTCTAAACTGAGACGCATTTTGTTTTGGGACACCGCCATCGAAAAAATTGATTGGGAAAAACAAAAAAATGCAGTTATAAAAAGAGTGTTTGAACGAGGAAATGCAGCAGAAAAAAAGGAAATCATACTTTTTTACGGGCAAGAAATTGCTACTGCTACCAGAAAAAAGTATGAGTAAACTATTTCATAATACGGTTACTCCTTTGCTTGCGAAGGTGCTTAAGGAATTAATGCGCTCAAAACAATTTCGTGAATTCAGATTGGTGGGTGGCACAGCATTAAGTTTACAAATTGGACATCGAGAATCGATAGACATAGATTTATTTACAGATGCAAAATATGACTCTATTGATTTTGATGCAATAAATAAATTTCTGAAAAAGAAATACAAATATATTGATTCAACAAATTACAAAGAAGTTGGAATGGGTAACTCGTATTTTGTAGGAGAAACCAAAACCCATTGCATAAAGTTGGATGTTTTTTATACCGACAAGTTTATTCAACCAATTACATTAATTGATAATTTACGCTTTGCAAGTATTGAAGAAATAATTGCAATGAAAGTAGATGTTATTGCAAGAGGAGGAAGAAAAAAAGATTTTTGGGACATTCATGAATTCGTTGGAAATTATTCATTTGAAAAAATGATGAACTTACATAAACAGCGATACCCTTATTCTCATCATAAAAAGGAAATAAAAAATAACTTTACCAAATTTACCAATGCCGATGAAGACTTTAACCCGGTATGTTTAAAAGGTAAATACTGGGAAGTAATTAAATTAGATATTATAGATTTTGTGAAATAGCACTATTAAATTCCCCCCTATTTCTTAGGCTTATACAAATCCTTTTCCTTTTTCGGGTCAGGCTTCTTCAAATTATCATTTTTGTTTTTTAAATTTCTCGCATCAATGTCTTCACGCAAAACCCAACGGTCCTTACTCTGCTCATAAGCATCAAAACTTCCATCGGGACCATAATACTGATATTGCCCCTCCAAAACCGAACCTTCATCCTTTGCCGCTAAATGACTAAACACAATTGAATTATTTTTACTATTGTATTTTAGCGACATGGCCACTTCAGAAGAATATTCGAACACGGCCCGTTTCGGACTTCGCTTCGGAACTTTAAAAACATCTTTTCCAAATACCGGCACACCATCAGTACGGAAAAATAAAACGTCAATAAATTTTTTCTGAGTTAAATTATCGTTTCCGTCCCAACCCAATAAAGTATAATACCCATCACAATCAATAATCTCATCGTAATACAACATACCAAACCATTTTGTATTATCGGAAACATAATTTTCGGGCGATTTTACAGAAGCAGATTTATCAAGCAAAGGAAAAACTTCGTATTGAATGGTGATTGTTTTACCAAACAATCCTTTTTTCTGAATTTTTTTATTGTTCACCTGTATAAAACCAAAATACGATTGTGTACCATCGTTACGCGGAACGTTCCATGTGATGATTCTGAATTTTTTATCGCGGGATGTTATTTTAGAAATTTCTTTTAAACTATCGAAAGGGTATTCTAATGATTTTGGATTCGCTAAAACTTCCAACCATAATTTTAAAAACTCTTTATTGGCTTCGAAGCGTTCATTTTCCTTTTTAGAAAAAAATAAAGTTTTTTGCAATGCTTTCAAATCCCACTCGGCCTGAGCCATAGAAAAATTTGAAGAATCTTTTTTTTGAGAGTAATTCTTTAAAACACTAAATAAAAAAATAATTAATAAAGCTTTTCTGAGCATAAACATGTATAATGCAAATATCGCTATTTAGTTACACTAATAAAACAATTAAGAAGGACAAATATTTAGCATAAACACCAATGAATTGTTATATTTGAAATTAGATTTTTTTGAACAACACTATGAAGAAGATTTTAATTGCGAACAGAGGAGAAATTGCCTTACGCGTAATGCGAAGTGCAAAAGAAATGGGTATTAAAACAGTAGCCGTTTTTTCGGAGGCCGACCGAAACGCGCCCTTTGTGCGTTATGCCGATGAAGCAGTTTGTATTGGTCCGCCCCCCAGCGCACAATCGTATTTACAGGCCGATAAAATTATTGCCGTGTGTAAAAATTTAAATGTAGACGGCATTCATCCCGGTTATGGTTTTTTAAGTGAGAATGCCGATTTCGCGCGCAAAGTAAAAAAAGCAGGCATCACTTTTATTGGCCCGAGCGCCGAAGCAATGGATATGATGGGTGATAAATTAAGTGCGAAAGCCACTGCTAAAAAAAATAAAATTCCAATGATTCCCGGATCTGATGGAGCAATTAGTGATTTAAAAGAAGCCACTAAACTTGCGAAAGAAATTGGTTTCCCCTTATTAATAAAAGCATCGGCGGGCGGCGGCGGAAAAGGTATGCGCCTTGTAGAAAAAGAAACTGAAATTGAAGAACAAATGAAAATGGCCATCAGCGAAGCTATTTCCGCCTTCGGAAATGGTGCTGTTTTTATTGAAAAATATGCCAAGGGTCCGCGCCACATCGAAATTCAAATACTCGCCGATAATCACGGCAATTGCGTTTATTTATTTGAACGCGAATGCAGCATTCAACGTCGCCATCAAAAAGTAATTGAAGAAGCACCTTCGAGTGTGTTAACTCCTGAACTAAGAAAACAAATGGGCGAATGCGCTGTAGCCGTTGCAAAAGCCTGCAACTATAGCGGTGCAGGAACAGTAGAATTTTTAGTGGATGATAAACTAAATTTTTATTTTTTAGAAATGAATACGCGTTTGCAAGTTGAACACCCGGTTACAGAAATGATTACCGGCTTGGATTTAGTGAAAGAACAAATAAAAGTTGCACGCGGCGAAAAACTTTCTTTCACACAAAACGATTTAAAAATTAATGGTCACGCTTTAGAAGTTCGTGTGTGCGCCGAAGATCCTGCCAATGATTTTTTACCCGATATAGGAAAATTACTGGTGTATAAAACGCCAAGTGGCCCCGGTGTGCGTGTGGATGATGGTTTTGAAGAAGGTATGGATATTCCAATTTACTACGATCCTATGATAGCTAAATTAGTGGTGCATGGAGCCGACCGTAAGGACGCCATTAGCAAAATGCTTCGCGCTATTAACGATTATAAAATTGTTGGGGTCGAAACCACTTTAGATTTTTGCACTTTTGTATTAAACCACGAAGCTTTTATTTCGGGAAAATTTGACACCGGTTTTATTAAAAAATATTTTACGCCCGAAATGCTAACTGACTCCGGTAACGAAAATGATGAGGCTTTAGCCATTGTAACGTCTTTTATTTTTAGCTCTCAGAAAGAGACTCAAAGTAATGCAATTGTACAAGATGTTAAAAAGAGCAAATGGCGACAAAACCGACTCGAATAATGTGTAACTTTAGGTTACTTTTTACGTAAAATGTTATAAAAGGTATATGTACAATTTGAATTACATATTTTCCTACCCAAATAATTCAGCAATTAAAAAATCTGTCTACATCACCCTCATTTTTATTTTTTTTATTGGATTTGAATCTTTTTCACAAAATAATTCTGATTTTTCAATTCCTGAAAATAAAATTCAATTACAAGTTCGGGCCGAAATTATGAATGGCGATACAGTACCGGTAATTGATTTAAGTGCGGTTTATGTTTACACAGATTATATTTATAAAAATCCTCGTCAGTACGAACAATGGACACGCATTAAATTCAATGTAAAAAAAGTTTATCCTTACGCTATTTTGGCTGCTGCCAAATTAAAAGAATACGATATTGTGCTTGAACGAATGCCAACCGAAAGATTAAAAAAAGCTTATTTAAGAATTTGTGAAAAAGATTTGAAACATGAATTTGAAGATGAGTTAAAAAATTTATCAATTACCCAAGGCCGCGTACTTATGAAATTAATTGACCGCGAATCGGGTAAAACTACCTACGAAATTGTGAAACAAATGAGGGGCGGATTTCAGGCAGTAATGTGGCAAGCTATTGCCAGAATATTTGGAAATAATATGAAATCAGAATATCAGGGAATGGGTGAAGATGTTATGATTGAACGCGCCATTAAATTAGTTGAAGCCGGTGCATTTTAATTCTCATCCTTTTTTATTGCCGATTTTCTTAAATTTTCCTCTTCAACACTTCTCAAAAATAATTCTGCCCGCGATTTTGGTTGCCGAGTAATTTGCCAGTTAAAGCCTTTTAATTTTGCTTCCGCTACATTTACATCTTTTATGGGAGTTACGGTGCTCTCAGGTTTATTAAGAAGGGAAACTTTATCTAATTCGCCTTTCTTAAACCAAACATTTATATCGGTACAAACAGATTTATTTAAACCAATTACTTTTCCCTTACTTTTTGGATAATAATAAATTTGCGAATTACTTCGTACCATTATTTTACTAATGGTATCGTTTTTAAAAAAACCATGAATTGATTTTCCTACTATTTGATTAAATTTATCGTTACTCAGCGAATCGGCTTTTTGAATTACAAAAGCATTATTCCATAAATTAAATCCGTATATACCGTGTTTACCGACCGTTACATCAATTTTTCGGGCGGTTGATTGTCCGTTTTGAGCCCACAAAATTGGTGCGTAAAACATATGCATTAACGAATCGGTGGTATTATACCCCAACGAATCGCAAGCTCCTTGCAAATCTTTTTTATAAAATTTCACGTGACGATACGCTTTCATTAAATTATTTATAGAATCAATATCGGTGTGATACAATGTATCGGCTGTTAAAAACAATGAATCTTTTCCCATTGCGCGAGTATACAAAGGTTTTATGGTTACCATTGCTTTCGAACCTTTTTCGAAATACTCGGCGTATCCTCCGTAAATTATAGATTTATTTGTTGTATCAATCAATCTTACATTCTTAAATGCTTTTCCCAAGCCAAGCTTCCTGTCGTAATACAAACTATCGCCGGTTAATTTTTGTTCTTTGGTTACAAGCAAAGCATTTTTGCTGAATTGAGATTTATCATTTTGCGTATCGTACAAACCATTTTCACAATAAATATAATCGGTTTTACTAATAATAATACTCGGTCCCAAAAAATACGCTGTTTTAGAAATCGTATTATATTTTAATGTATCGCCGCGCATGGTGTACTTAGGATTTTTTAATTCAACATCGTGCTTAAAAGTTACATCTTTGGTGGCAGAATAATAATGGCCGTTTTTACTTACCAAAACATTTTCTTTATTTACAATGGTGCCCCCGTTATAATAATGAGCAATGGAGTTGGCCACTTCAAACGTCATAAGATTTGTAGTAAGTGTCATGTCTTTTTCGATACACCTTACATTATTTTCGAGCGTGGCTAATTTGGTATTGCCATTGTAAAATAATTTGTCGCCATAAGCAAAAATACTATCTCCCTTTACAATAGAGATATGACCAAATGCTTCCAAATTATTTCCCTCGTACAAATAGGCGCTATCGCAATTCATTACCGCGCCTTCGTGTGCGCAAACTACTTCGCCAATTAATCGCTGAGCTTTAATACCTTTATCGTAACGCAACACACCGGCGTGACGAATTTCGATTTGCTTGGGTTTTTCATTGGTGTTTTTTGGCGGTGTAATGGTTTTGGTTTGAGAACATAGCATTCCTGTTAATAAACAAAATAAATATATTATGTAAAATGTTACTTTCAATTTTATACTTCTCTTTTAGTAGGTTGCCAAACATTACTATCGACCCCTTTAATAAAAACAAAAAAACCATTGAGTAAAGCCGCATTCATTAAATAAAAGTGGCTTACGAAACGAATAAGTTTAAAAGGAATCAACTTTTCAATTAGCGGAGTTAAAAATCCCACTATCTGCAAAAGAAAAATAAATAAAAATAATTTACTGCTAAAGGCCAGAATTAACGAAATCAAAACACATTTAATTAATAAAAACGGAGTTAACCAGCGAAATACTTTATGCGACCAAAAAGCAAATGCGGAGCCCTTCCAAAATGGAAGCAATAATTTTTTGTAACGAAACAAATTTTGAAAATTGCCTATAGAAATTCGAACTTTTCGTTTAAATTCTTCTTGAGATTGAGTGGAAACGTCTTCCAGACAAATACACTCTTTATCAAAAACAATTTGCTTACCCCGCTCTATTACGTTCATGGTAATAAAAAAATCGTCCATATAAAATTTCGGCGGAATGGGCGCAAAATTTTCTTTACGAATAGCATAACAAGCTCCTTCCGCCCCCATTATTATATCCCACCGCAAGTACTCGGCATATTTTACTTTATTCTCTAAAGCGATGTAAGATTTTTCCTGCGACGCAATGCCGGTATTAGTTTCGGATACTTTAAGAATGTTGGCGGCCACTAAAGCGATTTTTTCATTCTTAAAATGGCGTATTAAATTAAAAATGGTTTCGGGTTTAAATAATACATTGGCATCGGTTAAAATAAAAATATCGGCTTGGCTTTGTTCGGCTAATTTATTTACAATACCCGATTTTCCGGTGCGTCCTGCAAAAGTTGTTAATTTTAATTGGGGAAATTTTTTTTGCCATTCGGTAATAATAGAATCCGTTTCATCAGTAGAAGCATCGGATCCAATGTAAAACATAATTTTTTCTTTGGGATAATTGGTTTCGTAAACCGATTTAATTTTTTTGCCAATAACTTTTTCTTCATTATACGCCGCCATTAAAATAGCAATGCTTGGTAACTCATCGGTTGGAATAAATTGAGCAGTATTTTTCTTTTTATTGTACGTAAATAAAATTAATACCAGCGGATAAAACAAATACGTATGCAAAATTAAATACACTGCTATTACAAATATTATTACAAGCACATTATGCATTTACAAGTTCATTATAAAAATTTATTAATTTGCCCACCACTTTTTTATTATCAAATTCAGTTTCGGCAAAAGCTTGCGCATTTTGTTCAAGCCATTTTATTTTTTGAGGGTCTTGCAATAAACTAATAACAGCGGTATTAAAATCTTTTGCAGTATCGGCAATTAAAATATTTTTACCGTTTTCAATATTAATTCCTTCGGCACCAATGTTTGTAGATACAATAGCTTTACCGTACGCCATGCCTTCAATAATTTTTATTCGCAATCCGCTTCCCGATAATAAAGGCACCAGCATAATTTCATGTTCATTATAAAATATTTTTCCGTCAGGCACATTTTCAATAATTTGTACATTGGGCAGATTTAATTTTAAAATACTATCAGGCATGTTACGTCCTGCAATTACCAATTTGCAATCGGGCACTGTTTTAATTATATCTGACCAACAATTATTTAAAAACCAATGGGCTGCTTCTATATTTGGCATCCAATCCATTGATGAAAAAAGAAAAATTGATTTTGGTTTTTTATTTTCACTTGCTTTTACTTTGTAAGCATTAACATCCACACCCGTAATACAAGTGTAAATTGGTTTCTTACTCTTAGTAAAATTCTGAATGTTTTTTTCAAAAACCGCTTTATCAAAATTAGTTATACTAACAATGGCGTCTATTTTTTGCAATACATTTAATTCGAATTGCTTTAATTTTTTCGCCTGAAGAGATAAATACCATTTCTTAAGACCCCCTTTTTCATTCTGTAAATGCCGTTCCCAAATTAAATATTCGACATTATGTGCACGCAAAACAATTTTAGCTTTAGAATATTTTCTTATCACCTCAATATAATTCCCAACAAATAATCCTTCTAGCTGAACAACATCAAATTCATTTGATTTTAATTTCTCTATCAAAGTATTTTCAAATTCCTTAAAATAAAACCGACTTACAAAATACGATTGCGACGAAAATAAATTCATAAACGCCGCAAAAGGTTTCACATCTGCATCACGAAACACCGATTTGTAATTTGCCTTTTGTTTATAGTCGGCCGGAACTTCGCTGTCTTTTTTAAAATGTTTTTTGGTATTAATGGTTAGCACGTGCAATTCAATTCCATTAGTAATAAACCCCATGCCCATATTATTAATGGCAATGGAGCTTCCATCGTTGGGAGGGTACGGTGCCTTATTACATATTTGAAGAACGCGCATTTATTTTTTACGGATAAATATTTTTTTTATAGTTTGAATATAAGAATCAATATCAAACAAAGCCGAATCGTTAGCTGCTTTATAAGTTAAAAACATTCCTAACGGCAAAAATAAATACAAAGGCATCCACATTCCAATCCAGGGTTCTAATACTCCTTCTATGGTTAAGTTTTTAAAAACTTCGGTAAAAATAAAATAGGCCAGAAAGAAAAACACCGCTACAACAACCGGCAATCCTAAACCGCCCTTTCGAATAATGGCTCCCAATGGGGCTCCCACAAAAAATAAAACAATACAAGCAAAACATACATTTATTTTTTCGTGCCATCCCATTTTATATTCTGTAGAAATAGAAGTTTCTATCTTCGCATTTTCATTAGTAGAATCGATGAACCCGGTAGAGCCACGTGCAAAATTTAAAGCGGCATCCATACATCTTTTATATTCTTCAGCATTTAAACCACCGTAAAATTTTTGAATATTATAAACAATTTTCATTGGAGATTTAAGGCGGAAAGAAGTTCTGGCACAAAAATAATATTTCGCCTGAGTTTGAAGATCTTTATACCTGCCCTGAAGTTTTATATCTGCCGTATCTAATTCGTGATCAATTTGCCAGATATTCATCATTTCGTTATGGTGAGCGAACAAATTCTGATCGGTGCGTTTTAATTTAAAATCGGTGAGTGCAATGTTTACTACAAGTTCTTTAAAATTTAATTGCATTAATGGTTTGGTTAATTTACTCCCGTTCTCAGGCACCAACTCTTCATAACGGTTTCCATTACTTAATTTTATTACAAGGTAATTAGTGTCAACACTCGTATTCATATAACCGCTATCGGCGTATAACTGTATATCGTTTCCCAACCTCGAAGTATGATCGTAAATAATTACATCTCTTATACTATGTTCATCTTTTCCTTTTTTTCCCACCTTAAGCGTATAATTTTCAATTTCATTATAAAAAATACCTTCTTTAATTTTCATCGCCGGCTTGGTCTGTCGTATGTCCCACAATAGCGATTGCGATAATAAAGTAACTTTTGGCAAAATGTAATTATTAAAAACAAATGTTAGTCCGGCTAAAATCAGTATCAAAATAAAAACCGGTTTAATAATTTTAAATAACGATAAACCCGACGATTTCATGGCGGCCAATTCGTAATTTTCGGCCAGGTTACCGAAACACATAATGGAAGCTAAAAGAACTGCCAATGGAATGCATTGTGGAATGATAGCAATCCAGAAGAAAAAAAACAATTTGCTTAATGTCCAAAAACTCAAGCCTTTACCAATAAAATCATCGAGGTATGTAATTACTACTTCCACTAAAAAAAACAAAAATACACTTACAAACAGCGAAATGGCGAACGGAGGTAAAAACGATTTTATTAATAAATTATGTAACTTTTTTAAACTCACAATATTCTCCTAATATACGTTGAAATTAAAAAATTACATATCTTCATATGACGTAAAATTGTTATTTTTGTTTAAATATTATGATTAACAACAAAAAAATAGTAGTAGTTCTTCCTGCTTACAATGCGGCGCTCACTTTAAAGAAAACGTACGACGAAATTCCGTTTGATATTGTGGATGACGTGGTGTTGGTGGACGATTGCAGTAGAGATAATACAGTAGAAGTGGCGAAGTCGCTTGGAATTACCAATGTAATTAAGCACGAAAAAAATACGGGTTACGGTGGCAATCAAAAAACCTGTTACGATACCGCTTTAAAATTGGGAGCAGATATTGTGGTGATGTTGCACCCCGATTATCAATATACTCCCAAATTGATTCACAGCATGTGTTACATTATTGCCAATGAGTTGTACCCTGCCGTTTTTGGTTCGCGTATTTTGGGAGGTGGCGCGCTTAAAGGAGGAATGCCAATGTATAAATATATTTTTAACCGTTGTTTAACTTTGAGTCAGAATATTTTGGTTTGGCAAAAATTATCAGAATATCATACCGGTTATCGTGCATTTTCGAAAGACATTTTAGAGAAAATTAATTACCATGCTAATTCGGATGATTTTGTTTTTGATAATCAAATGATTTCGCAAATTTTTTATGCAGGTTTTGAAATTGCAGAAGTAACTTGCCCAACTAAATATTTTCCGGAAGCAAGCTCTATTAATTTTAGTCGCAGTATGAAGTATGGAATTGGTGTATTGGGAGTTTCATTCAGGCACCGTTTCAATAAGATGGGATTGATGAAGTCGGAGATTTATAAAACGAGGAAGTGAGAAGTTAACGGTTATAAGGTTATAAGGTTATAAGGTTATAAGGTTATAAGGTTATAAGGTTATAAGGTTATAAGGTTATAAGGTTATAAGGTTATAAGGTTATTTAAGAAAAATAAAGAGTCACGGAATAAAATAAATATAAAATGGCAAATTTAATTTCATTCGAAGATTTAGACTGTTGGAAAGAGGCGGTTCTTCTTAGAAAAAAAATTAGAATAATTATAAAGACTTTTCCTACTGAAGAAAAATATAAATTAGTAGATCAGTTAAGAAGAGCGACTCGTTCAGTAACTGCAAACATCGCTGAGGGTTTTGGCAGATATCATTATCAGGAAAACACTCAGTTTTGCCGACACTCACGGGGTTCATTAACTGAAATTATTGATCATTTGATAGTAGCCAATGAAGAAAATTATATTAGCGAAACAGAATTATTCGAATTAAAAAATCATGTTAACAAATGTATTTTAATTTTAAACGGTTATATTAATTATCTACAGAAAGCAAAAAGAGAAAACCTGAATTCCCAATAACAAGTAATCCAAAAACGCTATAACCCTATAACCCTATAACCAATAACTTTCTCAAAAATGGCAGTTTATAGATTCAGAATAGTTTTAGAGGACAACGAAGACACACTTCGCGATATTGACATCAAATCTGTTCAAACATTTGAAGAATTACACATTGCCATACAGGATGCATTTAAATTTGATAAAAAACATTCGGCTTCTTTTTTTGTGAGTGATGATTATTGGAGAAAAGGATTGGAAATTACTTTTAAGAAAGAAGATTTACCTCTTGACCCTGAAGAAATCAAAAAAAATATTGAACCAAAAAAATTAATGTCGGCCGTTAAAATTGCCAAGTATGTTGATCATCCGCATCAGCGTTTTGTTTATGTTTTTGACCCGGCAGCGCAATGGATTTTTTTAGTTGAGCTTTTGAAAATTGTAAACGAAGAACCAAAAGTAAAATATCCTTCGTTCACAAAATCGGTTGGAACAGCGCCAAAACAATACAAACAAATTATTGTTCCCCCAACCGAAATGACGCCCGATGCGTTGATGGCAGAGATGCTAAAAGGACAACACGAGCCCGAGGAAAATGAAATTTACAAATCGCTAAAAACAGAAGGTATTGAAGAAGAAGATTTGGTCGGTTTAGATGGCGAAGAAGGTGAAGAAGAAGTTACCGAAGAAGAACATAGAACCGATTCTGAAGAGGGCGGTGATGATTTTGTTTTTGGGGAAGAAGGTCATGAGGAGGATTAAATAAATTAAATAATTTCACAAAACAAAAAAATCCCGATTGAAACAACCGGGATTTTTTATTTCATTTATTGTTTATTGCTTGATTATTTTTTCTGTTTTTACGATTTCATTATTTTCAATTAGTCTAACAATGTAAATTCCATTTGGGAATTGAGAAATATTTATTGCTAAATTAGTATTAATTATTTTTTCGTTGAGTATTAATTGCCCTAAACCATTGTAAATTATTATCTCCGAATTTTGAGAAAAGTAATTAAGAATTAAATTAAACTCACCATTATTCGGATTAGGATAAATTGAAAACTGAGGATTAATATTAAAATTTGCATCGATACCTGTACAGGTTGAGACCGATTGCGTGAAAACAGCAGAATTTACACATCCATTAGCATCGGTTCCGGTAACTGTATATATTGAAGTTACAGAAGGAGAAACTGAAATACTTAAGCCTGCCCCACCCGGGTTCCAAAAATAAGTATTAGCACCAACTCCGGTTAATGTTGCTGTGCCTTGAAAAGGCGGACCACAAATAACTGAATTAGTTGTATTAGCATTTACAATAGGCAACAGATTTACAGTTATTGTTTTTGTAACGTTAGCTTTACATCCGTTAGCCGTATTTGTACCTGTAACATTATAAACAGTGGTGGTGGTAGGACTAACAGAAATGCTGGTTAATGTTGAGCCTGTACTCCAACTGTAAGTATTAGCTCCCGTAGCTGTTAATGTGCTTGAGTTTCCTATACAAATTGAATTACTGGTAGCGCCAATTGTTACCGAAGGAGCAATTGTGTTGGACACTACATTTACTAATGCTGGATTTGAAACGCAATTTCCTGTGGTACCCATAAGTGAATAGGTTCCTGCAATATTAATAATTGGATTGGCTGTATTACTTCCCGAAACAATTCCTGCACCATTCCAGGTATAGGTTGCAACACCGGAGCCGCTTAACGAGACCGTTAGATTTGTACAAGTTAATGTTTGGCTGGAACCTGCATTTGCAACCGGAGTTAAATTTACCGTGATTGTAGAAACAGCTGTGTTAGAACTTAAACATCCGGCAGCACTTGTGCCGGTTACAGAATAAGAAGTAGTTGTTGTTGGGCTAACCACTGATGCGCCACCGGTAAAAGTGTACGTATTTGCGCCACCAGGTATTATTGTAAAAGACTGGCCCGAACAAATAGAACCACTGTTAACTGTAATTGTAGGCAATGTACCGACCGTTATACTCGAAATTCCTGGTCCTGAAGAAACACAACCTGCTAAATTTGTACCTGTAACCGAATAAGTAGTGTTTGTTGTTGGACTTACAATTGACGATCCTCCCGAAAAAGTATAAGTGTTTGCGCCGCTTGGTACCATTGTAAATGACTGGCCGGAACAAATAAAACCATTGTTAACGGTAATTGTGGGTAAGCCCACGACCGTTATATTTGAAATTGCCGGTCCGACCGAAATACAACCGGCCGTACTTGTACCGGTAACAGAATAGGAAGTATTTACTGTAGGGCTAACAATCGAAGTGCCTCCCGAAAAAGTATAAGTGTTTGCACCACTGGGTATTATTGTAAAGGATTTTCCGGAACAAATAGAACCGCTGTTAACCGAAATAACCGGAAGAGGGTTAACCGTTATTGCAATTGTAGTTGTGCCTAAACACGACCCTGCTGTTCCTGTAACACTATAAGTTGTGTTAATGGTTGGACTCAAAATTACTGTTGGCGTATTAACTCCGCCTGCATTCGCACTCCAGGTATAAGTTGTGGAGCCTGAAGCAATGAGCGTTGTAGTATTTCCTGAGCATAATGTTTGAAGGCCTGTAACGCTGGCGGGGCCATTTAACCTAACAGTCACAGAATTCCCAAAATAACTAGGGCTGGCCAAATCTATTTTGCCGTCGGCATTGAAATCGGCTCCTAAAACAGAGGTGGGACTTCCCATTGCATAAACAGAAGCTATTCCAAATATACCTGTTCCGGTTCCGTAATAAATATACACATCGGAACCTAAAAAATTCGCTACAGCGAAATCGGATTTTGTGTCTCCATTAAAATCAGCAGTACAAACTCCTTGAGGCCTCGTATCACACGGATAAATTGTTGCAGCCGAAAAACTTCCTGTTCCTGTTCCTAATAATACGGAAGCATCAGCAGAATTATAATTAGCAACCACCACATCCGCATTAGAATCGCCATTAAAATCGGCGCTACTTATTGCAATAGGACTAGCTCCACCCACCGGAAAATTATTTGCAGGAATAAAACTTCCTGTTCCAATTCCTAATAAAACAGAAAGTGAATTAGAATTAAAGTTAACCACCGCGAGGTCAAGTATTGCATCTCCATTAAAATCAACGCTTGTTAATCCGTAGGGATACAAACCAACTGCAAAATTTGTTGCTACGCCAAAACTTCCGGTACCAGTTCCTAGGCATATTGAAACATTATTAGAACCGGAATTAGAAACAGCGAGATCAATTTTAGAGTCGCCGTTAAAATCGCCCGTTGTTACACCAAGCGGATTAGTTCCTACTGTAAAGTTACTAGCCGCGCCGAAACTTCCGGTACCTGTTCCTAATAAAACCGAAACAAGATTAGAAGTATAATTCGCTGTTACAATATCCATTTTGCCGTCACCGTTAAAATCGGCATTTGCAATGGCATTTGGGGCGCCGGGACCTAAAGTAAATTGAGTCGTAGTGTTAAAACTGCCGGTACCGGTTCCTATTAAAATACTAATATCGCCGGTGCTATTATTACAGGTTACTAAATCTGCTTTACCGTCACTATTAAAATCAGCACTAACCATTGAAATAGGCTTTACATTAACAGGGTAACTTACCGGATTGCTGAAACATGCTTGTGCGCTTACATTTTTTCCGGCAAGGCCGAACAAAATTGTAATTAAAATTATTTTTGTAGAAGTTTTCATTTTGTTTTTTTTAGTTTTTAATTTATTTCTGAATAATTATTTTTTTGGTGGATATACTATTTTTTTCAATTAAGTGAAGAGTATAAAAACCTGCCTCCAGATTTGTTACATCAATTGTTTCTGTGGGAGAATATAATGCTTGTTGAAAAACCGTTTGGCCCAAAAGATTAATTATTTCTAAAGAAGTTGGCGCGTTATTATTTTTTTCAAGATGAATTATTCCATTTGATGGGTTAGGATAAATATTTATAGAAATATCTGCATTCGAAATTTCATTAATTCCAGAGGGAGAAATTGTCCCTGACCATCTCTCGACTGCACATCCTCCGGTGTAAAGTTGATTTTTATAAATGTGCGCTATTTTTCCATAAGTTGCCGAGCCCATAACTGTATAATTCGTTCCGTCCCAACTCAAGGCTCTATTACAAGTTGTTGTTCCAACTTTCCAAAAATTACCGGTAATATACAGTTTCACTCCATCGCTAGCCAATCCCTTCACTCCTGAATTTATTTTTTGGCTTGGTTTTAGGGCATTCCATTTTATTCCATTCCAACGGGCCAAATTATCTATTGTATCAGTACCCGACATATTAATATCCCCTCCCACATAAAGTTCATTATTATGAACAACCATTGTATTAATAACGGTTCCCGGATTAGTGTCAAAACCCAATCCAACACCTGTGAAATTAGTACCGTCGAATTTTATGATGTGCGGACTCACAGTAAATTCTCCTGCTGTACCCCCTCCTGCTAAATATAAATACCCATTATGTACAAGCATTGTATTAATACTTTTTGTGTTAGAGCTTACTAAAGTGTAATTTGTACCGTTCCACTTTACTAAACCATATCCCAATGCTATATATAATTCATTATTATAAACGCACATTGCAGATACACTTGGATTTGGAAAGTAACTTAGTCCGCCTTTTACGCTATCCCAAATACTACCATTCCATCTCGCAATACGTAAAGCAGATTTACCATTAACGTTAAAGAATTCTCCTGCAACATAAAGTTGATTATTGTAAACGCATCCTGCATAAACTCCTATTCCCGAAAATATAGCACTTCCGACATTATACCAATTCGTACTATCCCAACGTGCTACACATCTAATAGAAGTGTCGCCTGCTACCTTTGTAAAATTACCGATAACAAACATGCTGTTGTTCCAATTCAGAAAAGTTTCGGTACCGCAACCGAAATTAAAATTTTGCATACTTGCAATATTATTCCAGTTTTGTGCATTGCAATTAATTGTACCTGCCGATAGCGCAAAAATTAAGACGATTTTATTGTATAATTTTTTCATATTGTTTTTTTTTAAATTAATACTTGATTTATTTTTCTTTTGCTGGTTTTATTTTTGGATAATTAATTTTTTGTTAACTATGATTTTATCTTCCGAAGTCAAACTCAAATTATAAACACCCGATTCGAGACTCTGGAGATTAATTGTTTCTTTTTGTGAAATTAATTCCTGGTAAAAAACAATTTGACCCAGAGTGTTTGTAATTTTTAAAAACGAAATTGCATTTTCATTAATAACAATTTCTAATAAACCATTAGATGGATTTGGATAAATATTAAATTCAGTATTTGAATTATTTTCATTAGTTATTCCGGTAATTACATTATCCAATTTCGCTACAAAAATATCATCCATTCCTGCACTGGTTAATGTGGTTGGTCCAAAACTCACCGGATTACTTCCTATAGATCCGGTTACAAAAACATTTCCATTAATATCCGGACTTACCCCATAACCTATTTGATTACCACTTGCACCTACACTTTTTGCCCACAACGCATTTCCTGATACATCATATTTTAAAACAAAAATATCATCTGTACCTGCAATAGCATTTGTTAATGTTGTTGTTCCGCAAGTAATAGTATTACTGGTAAATTGTCCGGCGATATATACATTGCCATTGGTGGGTGTGGCTACACTATTGCCAACTTCATAACCTGTTCCTGCAATACCGCGCGCCCAAACAATATTACCTGATGGATCATATTTATAAAGAAAAAAATCGGTGTTACCTGCATTGGTAAGAGTTGTTGTTCCTAACGCAAGCGTAGGACTATCAAATTTTCCTGTTAAATAAGAATTGCCCGCCGCATCTGCACTTATGCCATTACCGAAATCACTTCCTAAACCACCGGCGCGTTTTGCCCAAATAAAGTTTCCCAAGGCATCGTATTTAATTGCAAAAACATCGCAGCTACCCCCATTCGCATTTGTTAAGACAGTAGTTGAACAAGTCATGGCGCTGCTAAAAAAATATCCTGTTACAAAAACATTACTGCTTGCATCGGTACTAATGCCCATACTATAATCATTATTTGTTCCGCCGGCAGATTTCGCCCATAATACATTTCCTAAAGCATCATATTTTACGGTGAATACATCAAGAATACCCGAGCTAGATAAAGTAGTGCTTCCAATTGTAACCGTTGAAGAACCGTAATCTCCGGTTACATAAACATTGCCGCTTGCATCAGAATTGATGCTCCGCCCACGAATATTGTTGGCACCACTTGCACACTTTGCCCAAATAAGATTGCCTGAGCCATCGTACTTTAAAACAAACATGTTTGAACTAAAAGGAACTGTTGTTAATGTGGTGGCACCAAAAGTAATTGATGTACTTTGAAAATATCCTGTCACATAAACATTACCGCTTGCATCCGTATTTATCGAGGTGCCTTGATCTGTTCCTGTTCCGCCTGCACTTTTTGCCCACAACACATTTCCTAATGCGTCATACTTAGCAATAAAAACGTCTTCTATAAAACTTCCTCCATTTGTAAATGTTGAAGCACCAAATGTTATTGTAGGGCTGTTGTAATATCCGGTAACATAAACATTGCCATTAACATCAGCGCTAACACTTTTACCAACATCGTTTGAAGCGCCTCCGGCTTTCTTAGCCCATAGCCAGCTCGGCGATTGCGCGTTTGCAGAAATTCCAATTAGGAGAAGCGCACAAATTAATTCGATTTTATTGTATAATTTTTTCATTGTCTCATGTTTTTTTAATTAATAATTGATTTATTTTTCTTTTACTGTTTTTTTACTTTTGGATAATTAATTTTTTGTTAAACATTATTTTATCTTTCAATATTAAACTCAAATTATAAACACCGGATTCGAGATTTTGGAGATTAATACTTTCTTTAACTGAGTTTAATTCCTGCTGAAAAACAATTTGACCAAGTAGATTAGTTATTTTTAAAGAAGAAATTGAATTTTCTTTTATTCCAATTTCGAATAAACCATTAGACGGATTTGGATAAATATTAAATTCAGTATTTGAATTATTTTCATTAGTTATTCCGGTAATTACATTATCCAGTTTGGCAACAAACAACATTATATTTCCACCTGTCTTAATTAAATTAGTTCCGCCAAAAGGCACTGAGTTGCTATTAAAATAACCGGTAACATGGGCATTGCCTGCTGCATCTACACTTATTGATGTGCTAACATCAAAACTTGCTCCACCGGTTCCTTTAGCCCAGAGAGAATTTCCCAAGCCATCATATTTAGCAATAAAGATATCATCGCTACCCGAGTTTGTTAGTGTAGTTGTTCCGATGACAATCGGAAAAGAAAAAAAAGAACCGGTTACATAAACATTACCGCTGGTATGCGTTGTAATGCTATAACCAACATCATTACTATTTGCACCAATACTTTTTGCCCATAATACATTACCAGTTCCGTCATATTTCGCAATAAAAATATCCGTACTTCCGGCAAATCCGGCATTAACTAAAGTAGTTGTACCAATAGAAATTGTACTTTCAAAACTTCCGGTTATGTAAGCATTACCACCCGATTCGGCACTTACACTATTTGATACGTCATTTCCGGATCCTCCTGCGCGTTTAGCCCATTGTACATTTCCCGATGCGTCATATTGAATCAGAAATAAATCGTTAGCACCTGAGTTGGTTAAAGTATTTGTTCCACATGTAATACTGTTACTAATAAAATATCCTGTAACAAAAACATTTCCTGTACCGTCAACACTTATTCCATTCCCATAATCGTTCTGACTTCCGCCCGCGCCTTTTGCCCAAAGTACATTGCCGGCAACATCGTATTTTATAACCAGTATGTCGAGAATACCTGAACTTGTTAATGTAGAAGTTCCAACAGTTAGAGTTGATGTACCAAATTCGCCGGTAACATAAACATTACCGCTTGCATCAGAGCTAATGCTTCTTCCGCGAACAGCGTTACCACCGCTGGTGGTTTTAGCCCACACAAGATTTCCACTTGCATCATACTTAACAACAAAAATATTGGTGCTAAAAGCTGTATTGGTAAGCGTAGTTGTACTAAAAGAAATTGAAGTGCTTTGAAAGTATCCTGTAACGTAAACATTACCGCTTGCGTCTGTGTTTATACCAATGCCGGTGTCAAGATTAGTTCCACCCGAACTTTTGGCCCATAAAACATTTCCTAAAGCATCGTATTTTACAATAAAAATATCTTCGCTGCCATTTGTGTTTGCATTAGTAAATGTAAATGCGCCGAATACAATTGTATTTGTGTTGAAGTGTCCGGTTACATAAACATTGCCTGATTGATCAACACATAGACTACTGCCACCGTTTGTTCCGTTTGCGTTTGTAGCGGCGCTTTTTGCCCACATCCATGAGGGTGATTGTGCATTTGAAAATTTGGCTGACACAAGTAATGCAATGAATAAAAAAGGTAAAATTGCTTTCGTAAATTTTTTCATGGCGCTTAATTTTTTATTAGTTTTCTATTTGTTATTCTGGCATCAAAGTTCAATAGTTTATAACTGCATTACAATCCGTAGCGTTAGGTATTTTATATCAGTACCATTAGGTATTGTTTTTGAGATTTTTATTATTACTTTGTTTATAATAAAAATCCTCGAGTAAATGAGACTTGATGGCAAATTTTAAAAGCCCTATTATTGTTGAAGTATTTGTTTTCCTCAAAATGTTTTTTCGATGAGTATCTATGGTACGGATACTTATGTTGAGCTCGTCGGCAATTTGTTGCGATGTTCGTTCTTTAATGACCAGAACAAGAATTTCTTTTTCTCTTTTGGAAAGTGGATTTTTCAAAGCCTTAATTTTACTGAAGCAAAACTAGCTAAGCTTTAAATTAAGTTTATCAGTAAGATTAGGTATTTTAATTGCGGACACTAGGTATTTAACCCCAGTATATTGTTTTCGAAGGCATATTTAATTAATCCAACAATTGTTTTAGATTGCGTTTTTTCAAGAATGTTTTTTCTGTGGGTATCAACTGTGCGGGGCGAAATAAATAATTTTTCGGCAATATCGGCAGTAGTAAGTTCTTCACAAACTAATTTTAATATTTCTAATTCTCTTTGCGTGAGTTCTTCTTTAGTTTCAGTTGGATTTGCTTTTTTGCGGTTATGCTTTAGCATAATACTCATTACTTCGTTACTATAATAAGTACCATCGTCCATTATCCGATTAATTGCATTAAGCAATTCTTGCTTTCCGGTGTTCTTTAAAATATACCCTTCCGCTTCCGACTGAAGTATTTCATTAATAATTGCAGGATCGTTAAACATGGTTAAAACCAAAACTTTAATTTGCGGAAATTCGTGTTTTATTTTTTTTGTTAGGTCTGCGCCGTTCATTCCCGGCATACTAATATCGGTTATAAGAAGATCGATTTTATTTTTATTAATATAGGATAATGCATCTTCTCCATTGTTAGCTTCATACACAAAATTTAATTTTGTTTCATTTTTCAATAACGATTTAATCCCGTCAATAAACATTTGATGGTCGTCGGCAATTACTATTTTTAATTCACTTTCCATTTTTTACATTCAAGTTAATAAAAACTGCTGTTCCTATTTGAGGTTTAGATTCTATTTTAATATTTCCATTGAGCATCGAAACTCTCGAAAAAATATTTTTCCATCCTATTCCTTTAGCGTCTTTAAGTTCATTCACATTAAATCCAATACCGTTATCTTTAATTGTTATATCTAAATTAGTTTCTGTTTTGATTATTTGCAAATCAATAGTGTTTGTTTTAGAATGTTTAATCATATTATTTAATATTTCCTGAATAATACGATAAACTGTAATATCAATTGAATTACCAAGTGTAGTTTCAATATTTGTATTAAATTCAATTTTTATTGTCTTCGCCGAATTAATATTATCAACAACTTCTTTAACTGCCGGAATTAATCCCAAACGAATTAAAGCGCTCGGCATTAAATTATGGGAAATACTTCTTACTTCGTTACAAGCCTCATCAATAATTTTTAAAGATCTATCCAAATCGGGTTTATCATTTTCCGAAAACAAATCCTCAAACCCGGCCACATTCAACCTTGCTGTAGAAAGTAGCTGACCCAAACCGTCGTGCAAATCCTGAGCAATTCGCACACGCTCTTTTTCTTCTGCTTCAAAAACATCCCGAAATCTGATTTTTTCTGCTTCCGCCAATTCTGCAGTATGAATAATTTTTTGTTTATGTTTTCGCCTGTTATAAATAAGTAAAAAACTTAACATTGTCAATATGAACAATGATAAACTTACGAATAGCTGGCTTCTTCTTTTCTGACTTTCATTTTCTAACTGAAGATTCTGAACTTCGGTTTTCCTCCTTAATGCTAAATTCTCAACTTCCTTTTTTTCAGTTTCAAATTTAGTTTGCATTTCTGCAATTTGTCCGGTCATTCGCTCATTTAATATAGAGTCACTGGCAATTGAAAAAAGCACTTTATATTCATAGGCTTTTTGAAAATCCTTCATTTTATAATAGGCATTTGATAATCCCGACAAAACATCCCGTTTAACATTATTAATTCT
>JAHEYG010000021.1:35761-42459 GCA_023251725.1 Sphingobacteriaceae bacterium
GCAGCTTGATAAAAATAATTTAATCCCAGGTTATTATAGCCCTTAGAAATAATTTTAATATCCTTTTTAATAATACCTATGTGGAGAGATTGAATGTAATAATAATTAGAACTATCGTATTTACCTATGAAACTATATATGGCACCAATTAAATTATTTGCCATAGATTCCTTTTTATAACGATCAAGTCGTTTTGCCAGCAAAAGGGCCTGTTTCGCAATTTCTATTGATTGATCGGGTAAAGCTCTGAATGAGGCCCAGGCGGTTTCTATCATCTGACCAACTTTTACAGAATCATTAATGTTTTGTTTTAATTCCTCCCTTAATTTATTTATAGCCTTTTGATCTTGCGCCACTAAATGAAATGAAAATCCACAAACAAAAAGGCAAAATAGAAAACGAAATGAATATTTTTTGTTTAAAAAGCAGATCATAATAGTTGAAAGAAAATTGTTTACGAATATAAACTATTTTGAAAGATTGGAACTGTTAAAGGAATAAATCAAATCTTTTTTTTCCAAAACAAAAAAATCCCGATTGAAACAACCGGGATTTTTTATTTACAAAATAATCCCTCCCCCTTAGGGAGGCAAAGAGGGGTTTACTTTTTGTTTACTGAACCTGCTAAATCAGCACCGGCTTTAAACTTCACTACTTTTTTAGCAGCAATTTTAATTTCTTTTCCGGTTTGCGGATTACGGCCTGTACGTGCAGCACGTTTTGCTACTGTAAAAGAACCGAAACCTACTAAACCAATACGATCGCCTTTTTTTAATGATTTGTGAATCGCTTCGATGGTTGCATCTAATGCGCGTCCTGCATCGGCTTTGGTTAATTTTGAACCTGCCGCGATGGAGTCAATTAATTCTGCTTTGTTCATGTTAATTTTTTTTAGTGATGGGTTAAATAATATTGCTTCTCATCACAAATGTATTCCGAAATCAGCACTTGTCAAGGTCAACGAAGTTATATTTCATACTTTGTTCACAAGACGTTATTTTTGTTAATAACAAAGCTTTGACAACGTGTAATAATAGGGGTTTTGAGGGTTCTATCCCGCGAAACCATTAATCTCAGGGCGTTTCAGAGTATTGATGTTCGCTAACTCAATAACAACAATAATTACACGAAACTGCAATTATCCAAAAATTTATATCCCCGTAAAAATTCTTCGACACTCATTCTCTTTTTTCCCTGCAACTGCAGTTCTTTTAAATTAATAAATCCATCCGCGCAAGCTGCTTTCAGAAATGTTTTACCGTCCGTGGTAAGCAAACCGTTAGTTGCCTTGTGATTTACTTTTTCCTTTACAGAAGAAAATATTTTCAATGTTTGCAAATTTCCCCCGATAGCTATCGGGGCATCGTTAAATTCGGTGTAAGCACCCGGGTAAGGCGACAATCCTCTAATCAAATTATAAATTTCATCACACGATTTACGCCAATCTATCTTACACGTTTCCTTAAAAATTTTAGGCGCATGAACAATTAAAGAATCATCCTGCTGTTTTAATTCGTAATTTTTGCTTTCAATCACTTTCACCGATTTCAAAATTAACTCTGCTCCTACTCGCATTAATTCATTGTGTAATTCTCCCGCAGTTGTAGTTTCATTAATTTTAACTTTCTCCTGAAACAAAATATTCCCGGTATCTATTTGCTGCTGCAATTTAAAAGTGGTAACACCCGTTTCTGTTTCACCATTTATTATAGCCCAATTAATCGGTGCTGCTCCTCTGTATTTTGGAAGTAATGATGCGTGCAAATTATAAGTTCCCAACAGCGGCATGTTCCAAACAACTTCCGGCAACATTCTAAACGCCACAACAATTTGTAAATCGGCTTTCAAACCTTTTAATTCCTCAATAAATTTTTCATCCTTTAATTTTTCGGGCTGCAAAATTTTTATTCCTTTTTCTATTGCGAATTTTTTTACGGCACTTTCTTTTAGTTCTTGTCCGCGCCCCGCCGGTTTATCGGGCGCAGTTACTACTGCAACTACATTGTAATTGTTCTTTAATAAAATATCTAAACACGGCACCGCAAATTCGGGCGTGCCCATAAAAATTATGCGCATAGCACAAATGTAAAGAATAAAGAGTTCAGATTTCGCTTCTAAATATTACATTTGTAATAGTTGAATCCCACTCTTAAAAAATATATTCCAATTGTTGCAGGTCCGCTCGTTGCCGCGCTCATGTGGCTATTTGTTGATTTGCAGCCCGGCGAACCAAAAGTTACGTTTATGGCCGGCATTGCTGTTTGGATGGCCATTTGGTGGTTTACCGAAGCCGTTGGTTTAGCAGTAACTGCTTTATTACCCGTTTTACTAATGCCAATTTTGGGAATTGCAGATGCAAAATTAGTAGCCAATCAGTATACCGACAGCATCATTTTTTTATTTATTGGCGGGTTTATGATTGCATTTGCCATTGAGAAATGGGATTTGCACAAACGAATTGCGGTAAAAATTTTATCGGTGGTAGGCACAAAACCTTCCAGCATTTTATTAGGCGTAATGTTATCGGCGTATTTAATTAGTAATTGGATCAGCAATACCGCAACCACCATGATGTTATTTAGCGCGGTGCTTGCTTTAATTTTAGAAACCGAAAAATATATTGAGAGTGATAAACATAAAAAACAATTTGCAGCCGCACTTTTACTAGGACTAGCTTATTCGGCCACCATCGGTGGAATGGCAACACCTGTTGGCACGCCACCCAACATGTATTTTTTTAAAGCGTATAAAGAATCTTTTCCGGATAACAACGATTTAAATTTTTTAAAATGGGCGATGATTGGTTTTCCATTGTCGTTTTTATTTTTAGTCTCGACTTTTTTTATTTTATCGAAATATTATTTTGATAAAACCATGAAAATAAATTTAACAAAAGATTTTTTTAAAGAAAATTATAAGTCGCTGGGAAAATCGAGTTACGAGGAGAAATGTGTGTTTGGAATTTTTGTTGCGTGTGTACTATTATGGTTTACGCGGGCAGATGTTGATTTTGGAAGTTTTAAATATCAGGGATGGAATCATTTGTTTAAAGAATCTAAATTTGTTGACGATTCAATTGTTGCAGTGGCGGCAGCTTTATTTTTATTTTTAATTCCCTCTAAAAAAATAAAACACGAAGCATTGTTAACCTGGGACGACGCCAAAAAAATTCGTTACGATATTATTTTAATGTTCGGGAGTGGTTTTGCTTTAGCTTACGGATTTGAAGTATCGGGTTTAAGTAATTGGCTGGCCAATTCATTAAAAATTTTACAGGGCGTAAATCCGTTTTTTGTAATTGTAGGAATATGTACTGTGGTTTGTATTATTAGCGAATTTGCTTCTAACATTGCAAGTATTCAGTTAGCCATTCCGGTAATGATTGCCTTGCAAAAAAATTTAGATTTACCTCCCTTAGTATTAATGATTCCCGCTACATTTGCTGCGTCGCTGGGATTTATGCTTCCAGTGGCAACGGCCGCCAACACCATTGTATTTGGTACCAAACAAATTAACATAAAAGATATGTTTAGGGTGGGATTGGTTTTAGATTTTATAGGAATAGTTTTAATTAGTTTATTTTGTTACTTATTTTTGGGATAGAATGATTGTTGCAAAAAATATTCATAAAAAATATAACGAGCTCGAAATTTTAAAAGGCGTTGATGTTGAAATTAATAATAGCGAAATTGTTTCTATTGTTGGTTCTTCGGGCGCGGGTAAAACAACATTGCTCACCATTTTGGGAACATTGGATAGGCCCACTTCGGGCGAATTAATTATTGATGGTATTGACGTTTATAAACTCAACGATAAAAAACTCGCAGCGTTTCGCAATTTAAATATTGGATTTGTTTTTCAGTTTCATCATTTGCTTCCCGAATTTAATGCATTAGAAAATGTTTGTATGCCCGGATGGATTGCTAATATTTCAAAAAAAGAAATAGAAACAAAAGCAAAAGAATTATTAGATTTTTTGGGGTTAAAAGAACGCCTGCTTCATAAACCCTCTGAACTTTCGGGCGGCGAACAACAGCGTGTTGCTGTGGCGAGGGCTTTAATAAATAATCCAAAAGTTATTTTTGCCGATGAACCTTCAGGCAATTTAGATAGTAAAAACGCAAAGGAACTTCACCAATTGTTTTTTAGTTTACGCGAACAATTTAAACAAACATTCGTTATTGTTACTCACAATACCGAATTAGCCGAAATGGCCGATCGAAAATTAATAATGAAAGACGGCTTAGTAATAAAATAAATTTAATTTACTTTTGAACTGGGATTCGCCAAATTAGAAACATTAGTGATATCTAATTTAATGGAACCAATTAAAACTTTTGCCTGTGCTCTTAACGGAATGTGATTTTTATCGTCGCTTATCCACACATTTAAATCTTCTTCTTTTTTAAATACGCGTCCCTTTTGTACAATCGGCCTGAATTTTAAGGTTTGAAATTTTCCAATATCGGTTACTATGGTTTCTCTGCCAATGAATTTTATTTTTAAGGGCCATAATTCTTTATCGATAAAACTTGCTAACGAAAAAATATCTCCTTCTTTAGCATTGGTAAAATCTAAATTACGCGCCGCATAAAAAGAAGAAAGCATATCCTGCACGCCTGCAGGAACATCAAATTTTTCGCCACCGCCCACATCTACTTTTTTGGTATAATGGTTAAATAAATAATCTTGATTAAATTTATATCCGCCCTCTTCCACCCGGCGCACAAACATCCAGGGTACCATGGCATCTTTATCTAAATAAGTTTCGTATCGGTCGCGCACTTTAAAAAGCAAATCACAGGTTCCTTTTGTAAAACCATTCCCAACTATATGATAAACTTTCCTACCGGAAACATCCATTACTTCAGGTTTTACTTCTAAAACAGCAACTCCTGCTTCAATAAATCCATAATGCAAACGGTAACTCAATACTTCTCCTTCTTTAAAGGCAGAACTCGGATTGCTGGGTAAATTATCAGAAACAATTTTATTGTTAGAAATTATATTTCTTATAATTTCATGCTTCGTACTATTAAATCCCATTGCGCACAAAGCCAACAATGCGCCCACAGCAATAATTATAACAGTTATGTTTTTAAAATGTTTCACTAGTTCTTTCTACGATACCAATCAAATTACGTGCCAGCCTTTTTACTAAATTTTGTTAATTGAATTAAATAAATCACTAATTTCTTTTCGTTTCATTCGGAGTTCTTCTGCTTTACTTTTATTCATAAGCACTCGAAACAATCCCAAAGTTTTTTGCTTAAACGGATGATACCTCAAACTCAACCATCCGGTAAATAAAGATACGCAAATTACTAATAAGGGCCATCCTATGTGGGGAGAAAGCGTTTTAGCAATGAGAAACTGTATCCCGTAAAAGATTAAAAATAACGCTGTTCCAATTCCCAAATTAAAAGAGGCATGAAACTCAATGCTCATTTTTAACCGGTCAATAATTTTTTCGGAAAGTTTATAGGGAATATAATTTCCCATTAAACCTCTCAGATACCACGGAAATCCGATTAGTAAAATAAAAAACCACAGCAACAAAACAACGCCATTTACTTTTTTAGAATTGTTAGGATTAATAAGCCAATCGCGGATTTTTAATTTCTTTATTTCTTTGAAATACAAATTGCTTTTTTCATTGAGTGCTTTTACCAATTCAGGCGTTTCGTCATCTGCTTTATTAATCACTTCAGCAATTTGTTTGCTCACTAAATATTCGTGTTCTACATTTTTATAATTCAAATGTTGTTGTTTGCACCAATCCCTATTGTATAATTCTTCCAAACAAAAAATTAACTTATCATTCTCGGGGTTATTAATATGGATGATAAGCGTTTTCATTTTCTCCGACAAATCATGAATAAAAATATTCATTGTACGCGGACCGTTATGGTGATACTGCTCCATATAATCATTCACCCTTATCGGTTCACCCACATTATAAAATAAATTACTTCTGAATTTTTTAGGATTAGTATAATTAACTCCCACAGGCACCACTATTAAATCGGGATTACTAATTTGTTCCATGGCCCCAAACACCATTCGGGGAACACCTTTTTTTAACGATCGCAATCGCCGCTCCATAATACACAAACCTTCAGCGAAAATCATTATTTTTTTATTTTTCGCCAGCAACTCATTTACTCTCCGGTAACTTTCATCGTTTTTCTTCAAACCATCTTTTCCCCCATCTTGAATTCTGAAAATAGGAACCAAGCCTAAACTGTTTAAAATATAATTTGCTATTCCCGGTTTAAAAGCATCGCCTCTTGCCAAATAATAAATTTTAGGAGGGTAACCAATCAAAGTCAATCCCACGGGATCCATAAATGCATTCGGATGATTTAAGGCAATAATTACAGGACCTTTTACTTTAAAGTGTTTGGCGTTTTTTATTGCTACGCGCCGATAAAATAATACCAGCGTTAAACTCATTAAGTATCTTAAAAAATGCCACAACATATTTGTAAAAATACAAACTATTAAATCATTACCTAAACTCATTAAGGATAATATTTTTATCAAATTTTATTTAATGTTATCTTCATCGCGTGAAATCACTCTCTTCTCTCAACCACTATTTTATAAACTACAAATGGCTTTTGATGATGGGAATTTTGTTTGTTTCCTTATCCACCATTTTCGGAACATATACCGCTGTAATTGTCCGTAAAGGA
>JAHEYG010000093.1 GCA_023251725.1 Sphingobacteriaceae bacterium
GCGCCTCCGAATGAACCCATTGCTGTTCGTGTTGCTGATACTATATAAACTTCGGTCATAATAATTTTAATTTTAAAAACAGCCAAAAATAAGGTTTTAGTCTAATTTGCCTAAGGATTTAGTCGAATTTCGATTAACAAAAATAGAATTTATGAACACCCCGCCCCTCGACACTTCGGTGGGCTCAGTGTAAACTTACTCGGGGACCGGGACGAATTCATTATTTAATACAAAACAACTTTATACTTAGCTGCCATTTTTTCGATTTGTTCTTGCGAAATGTTATGAATGTTTTTGCCTTTGTGGCGATTTTCTACTGTGCAAACAAAAATCCGGTAATTAAATTCGAAAGCTAATTTAAAATATGATTCTAATTCCCACTCTAAAGAAAATACATTATCAATAAAAATTTTTTCGGAAGATTGCTGCATACTTTTTTTTACATTCTCCTCACATTGTTTATACGCCAAATGATTTTTATCGAATTCGAATTGATAGTCGCCGTTATTTTTATTGGTGAAAAAATCATCTACAGAATAAACGGGATATTTTCCATTCTCGCTCAAAATTTTGGCGAGTGTTGTTTTTCCACTTCCCGGAAGACCGCGTAATAGGATTAGGTAGTTCATTTTTTTTGAAAGAGTTTTTTACCACCTCTCGTCACTCCTTCGTCGTGACTATCTCCTCCTTTTTTAAAGGAGGAGAGTTTTTCTGGGTGCTAAATATTTACATATTTCTCCGATACTGACCACCCACTTCAAACAAAGCGTGAGTAATTTGTCCGAGTGAACAATATTTTACGGTTTCCATAAGGGAATTAAAAATGTTTCCGTTTTTTACGGCGGTTTGCTGAATGTCTTTTAATAATTGTTTACCGGTATCGCCGCCCGATTTCCATAAAGTGTGCACAGTATTTATTTGGAATTCTTTTTCGTCGGTTGTGCTGCGAATTACTTCGGAAGGAATAATAGTTGGCGAACCTTTTGAACTTAAAAAAGTATTTACACCAATGATAGGATATTCACCATTGTGTTTTAAAGTTTCGTAATACAAACTCTCTTCCTGAATTTTTCCACGCTGGTACATGGTTTCCATGGCACCCAACACACCGCCGCGCTCGCTGATGCGGTCGAATTCGGTTAACACTGCTTCTTCCACCAAATCGGTTAACTCTTCAATGATAAATGAACCTTGCAAGGGATTTTCATTCTTCGCCAAACCTAATTCGCGATTAATAATTAATTGTATGGCCATCGCCCGGCGAACACTTCCTTCGGTGGGTGTTGTAATTGCTTCGTCGTACGCATTCGTGTGCAAACTATTACAATTATCATAAATCGCATAAAGCGCCTGCAATGTTGTACGGATATCATTAAAATCAATTTCCTGCGCGTGCAATGAGCGACCGCTGGTCTGAATATGATATTTGAGCATTTGTGAACGCTCATTCGCATTGTATTTTAATTTCATTGCCTTCGCCCAAATACGGCGCGCTACTCTGCCAATTACACTATACTCAGGGTCAATTCCGTTACTAAAAAAGAAAGATAAGTTTGGAGCGAAACTATCAATGTTCATTCCTCTGCTCAAATAATATTCTACAAACGTAAATCCGTTTGATAATGTAAATGCCAATTGCGAAATAGGATTGGCGCCCGCTTCGGCAATGTGATATCCGCTGATAGAAACCGAATAAAAATTACGAACACCTTTATCAATAAAATATTGCTGCACATCACCCATCACCCGTAAACTAAACTCCGTACTAAAAATACAAGTGTTTTGCGCCTGATCTTCTTTTAAAATATCGGCCTGCACCGTGCCACGCACTTGTGCGAGTGTGCTTGCTTTTATTTTATCATAAACATCTTTTGGCAACACCTGGTCGCCGCTTACTCCTAGCAACATTAATCCTAAACCATCGTTGCCCTCGGGTAGCGGACCGTTATACTGCGGCCTCGCCACTCCACGCTTCTTATAAATTTCAATAATTTTATTTTCAATTTCTTTTTCAATCTTTTTTTCTTTGATATATAATTCGCATTGCTGATCAATGGCCGCATTCATATAAAACGCGGCGATGATTGCAGCCGGACCATTAATGGTCATACTCACCGAAGTTTTGGAATCGGCTAAATTAAATCCGCTGTATAATTTTTTTGCATCATCTAAACAACAAACACTCACGCCCGAATTTCCAATCTTACCGTAAATATCCGGACGATGATCTGGATCTTGTCCGTATAATGTTACGCTGTCAAACGCAGTACTCAATCGGGCAGCCGGCAAACCTTTGCTTACATAATGAAAACGTTTGTTGGTGCGTTCCGGTCCGCCTTCGCCGGCGAACATGCGTGTGGGATCTTCGCCTTCGCGCTTAAACGGATAAATTCCGGCGGTGTAAGGAAATTCTCCCGGAAAATTTTCCTGTAAGTTCCATCGTAAAATATCGCCTGATGCTTTAAATCTTGGAACTGCAATTTTTGAAATTTGTGTGTGAGATAAAGACTCGTAATGTGTTTTTATTTTTAATTCTTTATCGCGCACTTTAAAAATATAATATTCATCCTGAAATTGTTTTTTTCTTTTTTCCCAGGTATCTAATAATTTTTTGTTGTGTCCTTCTAAGTCCAAAGAAACATTTGCTAATTCTTCTTCCAACGATTTTATTAAACGGTCTTTATCGGCCATCTTACTTTCTTTGATGGCCGCGATAGTATTTTTTATACTATAAATTTTTTCAGCGACTTCGGCTTGTTGTTCTCCTTTTTTATCGTAGCCTCTGTTATTTTCAGAAATTTCGCTGAGATATCTTGTCCGTGCAGGTGGAATAATAAAAATCTTTTCGCTCATTTCGTTAGTGATAGCGAAATTGGTTTTTAAATTAACTCCTGTTTTCTCAACTACTTTATCCATCACCGCTTTGTACAAACTATTCATACCCGGATCGTTGAATTGAGAAGCAATTGTGCCGTACACCGGTAATTTTTCGTCGGGCGTTTCAAATAAATTATGATTGCGTTTATATTGTTTTTTTACATCACGTAAGGCATCGAGCGCACCGCGTTTATCAAATTTGTTGAGCGCAATTACATCAGCAAATTCAATCATATCAATTTTCTCTAACTGTGTGGCGGCACCGTACTCGGGCGTCATCACATATAAACTCATGTTACTGTGTTCGGTAATTTCGGTATCGCTCTGCCCTATTCCGGCGGTTTCTAAAATAATTAAATCGAAGTTGGCAGCTTTTAAAATATTAATTGCATCCTGTACATGTTTTGATAAAGCTAAATTACTTTGGCGTGTGGCCATCGAACGCATAAACACTCTGTCGTTGCGAATAGAATTCATTCTTATTCTGTCGCCCAGCAAGGCACCACCTGTTTTTCTTTTAGAAGGATCAACTGAAACAATACCAATTTGTTTATCAGGGAAATCAATTAAAAATCTACGAACCAATTCATCTACCAATGAAGATTTTCCTGCACCGCCTGTTCCTGTAATTCCTAATACAGGAGTTTTTGATTTAGCCGCAGTTTCTTCCATTTTTTTAAGAAGCGCTTTATTTTCATCACCAAAATTTTCGGCGGCCGAAATTAATCGTGCAATGGATTTATGATTTTTTTCAACTACATGTCCTACTTCCCCATTCATATTTAAGCCTGTAGCAAAATCGGATAATTTTAAAACATCGTTTATCATTCCCTGCAAACCTAATTCGCGTCCATCGTCGGGAGAATAAATTCTGGTAATTCCGTATTTATGTAATTCAGCAATTTCGCTTGGTAAAATAACTCCGCCGCCGCCGCCAAATAATTTTATGTGTTCACATCCTCTTTCCTTCAATAAATCGTACATGTATTTAAAATATTCTACATGTCCGCCCTGATAACTGGTAATAGCAATCGCATTGGCATCTTCTTGTATAGCGCAATTCACCACATCCTGCACACTTCTATCATGACCCAAATGAATTACTTCGGCCCCACTACTTTGCATAATGCGACGCATAATGTTAATGGCAGCATCATGCCCGTCGAACAAAGCCGCTGCCGTTACAACTCGTATTTTATTTTTAGATTGGTAAGGTGTGGTTTCCATTTTTTAAGAACAATTCTAAGCCTCTAATATAAGGAAAAAAAACTATGATTAATTTGCTTAAATGATTGAATCCCTTCAGGATTTTGATTGCCCTTATCTCCCCGAAAGGGAAAAATTATTTTATTTTCTCACAATAAAAATCGCCTTTTTACGTCTCTATACTAAACTGAGTGATTATAATTATTAATTTTGTTTCAATTAAAAATAAAATCTGAAAAAATATACTTTAATATTTGTGCTTCTTTTAATTTCGGTTGGTCCGTTAATTTGTCAGCCTACCTTATTTGTAACAGCGCCAACCAACATTGGTTCCACCACACAATTAAGAGCGCCCAACGGAACCGTTAGCCATACTTATTTTCACGGTGTAGCTATTGTACCTGCTGCTGAATTAGCATCTATTCCCCTAGGCACAACATTAACTGCTTTTGGTTTTACTACTGCTGTGGGAGCGAATATTCCTGTAACGGGAACCATCACTATTTATTTACAAAACACCGGAGACGCCACCTATTTAAAAGGCGGCACCTGGGCCGGCGCCATTGCTGCAATGACGACAGTTTATACGGGAACTATTTCGCTGCCAAATACGGCGAGTACCATTGATTTAAATTTAACCACGCCATTTGTTTTTAATGGCCCCGGAATGTATGTTGCTTACGATTTTGTGAGCGCTGGTCCGTTTGCAACCACGCCACTAACGTACGCAGCAAACAATTCATTGGCATCTAGTCATTATTCGGAAGCAGGCTCGGGTCCGCTCACCGGAAGTTTAACCGGAATTTCTTCTTTTCGTCCGTGTTTCCGTTTTGGCGCGCCCAATACTTTTACCAATGATATTTCTATTGACAATATTAGTTCTTTAGGCAGTTTACCGGTTTTATTTGGAACGCCGCACACCGTATTGGCAAACGTTAGGAATGGTGGAAATGCTACAGTTAACAATATTATAGTTGGATTAAATATTAGTGGAGTAAATACTTTTACAAATAATCAATTTATTCCTGCATTATCGGCGGGCGCCTCCACCGTAGTTACATTTGCTTCGTGGATTCCTGCCGCTATGGGAAATACGACATTAACCGTAAATGTTCCGGCGGATCAAAACAACACTAATGATGTATTAATTTTTAAACAAAAAGTAAGCTGTAGTGTTATGGGAGTTTGCGAAACACCTTCTACTTATTCTTCGTCTATAGGTTTTGGTATTGGTTCGGGAATAATTGCTTATAAATTTCAAACACCGGCTACTGCAACGGTGAGCGGAGTTAATTTAGCAATATCTACCAACACCGCTTCGGCGGGAAATAAGGCGTGGGGAGTTTTATTAAATAATGCGGGAACAATTTTGGCTTCGAGTAATACGATTACCATTGTGCCGGGAATTTATGGAACAGTTCAAAATTTTACATTTGCAACGCCTGTTAGTATTATCGGGGCAATTGATTATTACGTTGGTTTTGCACAGCCTGCAAATGCCATCGGATATTTTCCTGTGGGTGCCTATCAAAATGCTTTTGTTACTAATGGAATTTACGCCAGCTGTGCTTTGGGTGGCGGTGCCATAAGTAGTTTAACTGCGAATATTGGCTTTTTAGGAATGGAAGTTAATTTTTCGGGAAACTGCATTACCGGAATTAATTCTTTTTCCGGTAATGAATCAAATCTGTTAGTATATCCTACTCCGGCGAAAGATTTTTTAAATGTGAATTTTAATACTTTAAATGAAAATGTTTGGTTAGAGGTTTGTAATGTGCTTGGACAAACAGTTTATCTACAAAACAACATTCGCACTTCTGAAATTAAATTAGATGTTTCTGATTTTAGTAATGGGATTTACATTTTAAAATTAATTAACGGCAACCAATTAAGTACGCATAAAATTGTAATTGATAAATAAATACTCTTTCTAAAAAAAGCCCTTTTGAAAGTATTCAAGAGGGCTTTTTTATTTAAAACCATATGTTTGTTTTTGATAAAAAATTGGTATTTTTGCACTCCATTTAATAAAAATGGCCCGTTCGTCTAGGGGTTAGGACGCGTCCCTTTCACGGACGAAACACGGGTTCGATTCCCGTACGGGCTACAAATAAAACCCCTATTTCATTGGTAAAATAGGGGTTTTTTGTTTATTTACTGGAACATTACAGGAACTTTTGAAGTAATTATTAGCAATTCTACATCCATTCTTTTTTCTCTTTTTCTAATTTCGTTTAAGGTTTTCTAATTATCAAACTAGGAACTAATACCAGAAAAATGAACTTCCTAGATAAATTCAGTACAGATAATTTTATTAATGAAGCCAAAAAAAATTAATTGATTTGATGGAATATTGCAAGTTGGAATTAAAATGGCTGGACGAAATACGTTTTACAAAAACAAGCCCCTATAGAAACATCCAATCCCAGATTAATGAATACCGGAGTTTTATTCATGAATTCTTATTTACGCTTCGTATCGATGTGAAACCCGCTTCTATGAACAATTCAGAGTTTAAAAGAACAAAACCAATTATTGAATCTCTTGTTGCAAAAGGAGAATTAAAAAAAGAACCTTTGTCTTTGTATAAGTAACGTCCTCAATTGATTATTCCAATATCAATTATTTCGGTAGTTTCTTTTACTTTAATTTTGAGATGTTTATTTTTCTGCCTCGCTATGAAATTTATGAAATAGAGGGATCTCGTGAAACGGAATTTCCAATTTAAACCCGTCAATTGACATACACTATTCCTTAAATGCTTTAATATTTATTATCCTTAGCACAATTTATAATCGGAAAATTTTGCTCAGGACTAGATGGAGTTGACCCCGGTAATTCCGAACAAAAGTTCATTGAGTAGATTCTTTGTGCACCAGAATCTTGAACCAATATTGTAATTGGGCAATTATTTGTTGTGGGACTAGTCCATACTGAATTTTGATGATTCCACGTATCAAAACCTACCTGACAATTAGTTGATGTGCAAGAATTGTAATTAGCTGAAACCGCAGGTTTAACAAATTGAGAGCGTGGATCTGGCGCCCATCCAAATCCTGTTCCATACCCATGTTGGGTATTCGGCTTTAAGCTACTGTCTAATACCTGAACATTCTCTGCAGAACAATTGTCAAATTTAATGGACGTGCCGCAAGCACTAAATCCGGTAGCTTGTAAATCTTGAGGTACAACTGCAAAAATATTTTTGACCGAGCTGTATTCTATAGTTATGTTATCTCCATATACTTCAAGACCGGTAGCTTTTGCTCCAGTTTTCTGAGGGCCATTACCATCCCATATTTGATCGGCATAAAAGCCGATTACTTCAACATTGTTCACTGAAAATAACGACATGCCGTGGCAATCATCGCAGCAACCAGTCATCCCTTGCGCGTTACATTGCGTAAAGGTTAAATCTTCACTTTCAGTTGGCATAAAACCTATGCAAGTGTGTCCAATTGTAGAAAACGGATCGCCTCCATAGTGTGTCCAAAAATTACTAGCTTGGCAACCGAGACTTTGAATACCAGAAGAACCATTGTATACATAACCAGCAGCTACACCGTCATTATTTATGACTTGGTCTACTATACACTTATAAACAAGGCCTTTATTGGATTTCATAATTAATATGCCTGCAAACAACATGGCAGTTACGGTTGTGTTTGTTACCACACAACTATCAATTATAAATGATTTTGCCTGTTCAACAAATATTCCGCTGGGTAGAATATCAAAATTTTGATAACTTAATCCATCTACGGTAATTTTAGTTAAATTTAAAAGGTAAGTTTTAACCGCTGATAAACCGCAATACCCTAAATTCTTTATCGCGCCATTTTCAATAGAAACATTTTTACAACAAGTAATACCGTCACCTATTTTAATGCCAATTGCGGTTGACTTATAGTCACCTTCCGCAATTAGATTAAAACCACTTAGGTCCAAATCAACATCATCGGATAATATGTATATTGCTGTAGAAAATATTTGTGATGGTTTCCAATGAATATCGTTTGCAAAAACAAAGGAGCCGGGAGCAACAATGTAATATCCTTCTGGCGGAATGCTTTTAATGATGGTAACGGAACCAGGTGTTGGAATTGGTATAGGAATATTGTTTTTTACTTGCTGATTTGATTTTTGCAATTGATTAGAAATGGTTTTTTCAATGATTGCGTTTCTGTTGTCTGACATAAAGTTAATGTTTATCGGTTTTTAAATGTACAAAGAAAATTAAAGCGGAAACGAAGAGTGCAAAAGTCAGGTGAACTTTTGAGCATAGTAGTGGAAATTTCGTTCCAATACGCCACTCTATTTCATAAATTTCACAATATAACCAACCCCTCCTGAATAAGTACGGTATCAAATGCGCTGGCGCCTATCTTCGAATACTTCAAATACCGTGTTATCGGGTAAACCACCTGATGAATCAAATATTTTAAAAGTGTTGGCATTGTATTTGGCTATACCGCCATCCGTTGAAATCCAAATGTATCCTTTACTGTCTTCGAAAATAGAATGCACTTCAGTGCTTGGTAAACCATCTTTTACTGAATAATGAAACATAAATGGTTCCTGCGAAAAGGTGTCGTAACTTAAAATAAATAAGCAAATAACATGTATTAAATTAATTCGCATATTTGATTTGGTTCAATAGATAATTCTAATATTCTACCAAATAAAATAAAATTTATGTGACTTGCAAATATTACATTGTAAATCTAATATTGGATTAAAGTACGACCAAAAATAATCGCCGTTATTTTTAAAAATATTTTCGTTTTTTATTGAACAAAAACAACGAAGTTTTTTTAGCGATTTTCTCATTAAACAATAAGCTCACTAAAATCAATTCCACTCCCCTCATGTCATAATTCCTTATGATTCTGAAATAATTATGATTCAATAAAGTCCATACCCAGAAGAGAGTCAATAATGGGAAGAAACTTATTGCTAAAGCTATTGCTCTTTCCGATTCGGATAAATTTTCTTTATAATGAATAATATTATTTATACAAACAACGGAAAACAATACGCTTGCGGCTAAATATAAAACGCAAAAATGCCAGTTTCTTCTTTCGTACCCCGAAAAAAAAGGGCATTTTCTTTTTTCTTCATCCATATTCTCAAGCTCTTTCAATGCCCGAATAGCTCTAAAAAAATTATTATAGTACGAAACTTCCAATAAAAATATTCCGGACATTAAAGCAGCAGCGCAAACAGGAGTTAACACTTTAACAATCTCTTCACGAATAATGTCTTGTTTTCCAGGAATTATTTCCAAAATATATCCGTAGGCAAGGAAAATGATTGATATAATTGATATTCTTGCTTTAAACATTAGTTCGGAATAGTGTTTGTAAATGTTTACATAAGTCTGATATTTCAATTCAAAATCGGATGCCATATTTTTTTTATTGTATGTAATGTATAGATAAATTAAAATAGATTATTACTACCTGCAAAAACTTACAGTATGAATTAGTATAACTAACAGATTTTTTATGGTTTTTATCAATGGAATTTAGTTATTTGTAATCGCAGGGATCTTTCCTATTTTAGCATAAAGAATTTCTATGCGCATTACGAAAAAAACAAAATACCTACCGAGTGAACAAGTGTTTGTTTTTTTTAGCCAACTCATTAAAGAAACTACAAACGGTAAAAGAGTAAAAAAAGACGGGCGTCGGATTCGTTCTTCAACCATTGATTCTTATTATAGTACTCAAAGATTGTTGCAAGAATTCATATCTGAAAAGAGTTTCGATTTCAAAATTTATCTTGTAAATCATCTCACAAAAAAAGAAACCAAACAAGCTAAAAAATATTATAAAAAGTTTTTTAAAGAATTTACCGATTACCTTTATTTTAAAAAAGATTTTTATGATAACTACGTAGGAATATTAATAAAAACATTAAGAATGTTTTTTAATTATCTGAAAACTGAAACCGGATTGAACGTGGGAGAATTTCATAAGAATTTTTATGTACATACTGAAGAAGTTCCAATTGTTGTTTTTAGTCCGGAAGAATTAAATTATTTAATTTACAACAATGAGCTTAATCAAAAACTTCCTAAACACTTAAGAAGAGCAAAAGACGTTTTTGTTTTTGGATGTACGGTTGCATTGCGCTTTTCAGACTTAATGCAACTTAAACGATCAAATCTGCAATTTTATAATGGCAGCTATTATTTAAAAGTAACTTCTATTAAAACGGATACAAGTACTTCTATTAAGCTTCCTGATTACGCGGTTGAAATTTTAATGAAGTATAATAAAAAACAAAAAACACTTTTACCTACTCATTCTAAAAACTGGTACAATCAATGTTTTAAAGAATTGGCTAGATATTTACATTTTAATAACCCTACAATAAAATACCGAACAAAAAGAGGAATAAAATATCCCATTTATAAAAACAAAACAAAACGTGAACATTATACCTTAGCCGACCATATTACAACCCACACTATGCGAAGAACTGCCATTACAACCATGTTAAGATTAAGCATGCCGGAGCAACTGGTAAGAAAAATTTCGGGGCATGCAGCCGGAAGCAAAGAATTTTATCGTTACGTGGAGTTTGCCCAATCTCATGTTGATGAACATACCGATAAAGTTTTCGATCAAATAAGTAAAATCGAGACTATACCAATGGGTCGGCTTGCCCTTTAGAAAGGCCTCCAAAAAATATCAAAAAATGGTCCTAAAAATGGGTGATTTTGTGGACCAAAAAGTGTCATTTTTTTACTAAATTTGATAAATAATGCCTTGTAAAATACTGAATAGTAATATTAAGTACCCTACATTCGGAAGTGTAACCCCAGGTAGATCATTCACTTCTATGTCATATCGTTATGGGTTTAATGGGAAGGAAAAGGATAATGAAGCAAAAGGATCGGGAAACAGCTATGATTTTGGTGAACG
>JAHEYG010000094.1 GCA_023251725.1 Sphingobacteriaceae bacterium
TTTGGTACACTCAAAGAGGTTATATCGGTGTTGAGGAATTAAAAAATGATTTTACCTTTCTTATGTTTCCGAATCCGGTAAATTCAAAACTCTATTTAAGCACGGGGTTAAATACAAATTATGTTGTTGAGATAATGGATGGCTTGGGTAAAAATATTCTTAAAGAAAATTTTAGTATTCCTGATATTTCAATTCCGCTTGATAAAATAGCGAAGGGATTTTATAACATTAAAATTACTTCACTTGAATTTTCGAAAACAAAATCGCTTATAATTGAATAGATTTCAAAATCTTTTCCAATTGCCAAAGCATTTCATCTGTAAAATCAAGATGCGTTACAAACCTAACGGTTTGCTTACCAAAGGCAGCCATCTTAATATTATTTTCAAATAGTTTTTTCTCGAAAGCTGCGCTGTTTATTTTTTTACTCAAATCAAAAATAACAATATTAGTATCAACCGGTAAAACTGAATCTACGTAACTTAACGATTTTACTATTTTTTCAATTTCTTTGGCGCGCTTATGATCTTCTTTTATTCTAACAACGTTGTTATCCAGTGCATAAATTCCTGCTGCAGCAATAAATCCTGCCTGACGCATTCCTCCGCCAAAAACTTTTCTTATTTTACGGGCTTTTTTAATAAATTCTTTTGTTCCCAATAAAACAGAGCCTGCCGGTGTACCCAAACCTTTAGATAAACAAATACTGATGCTGTCAAATGGTTCGCCGGTACTTTCGGTGCTTTCTTTTGTTTCGGTTACTGCATTAAAAATTCTAGCACCATCTAAATGCAAAAATATTTTTTTCTCCTTACACAATTTGGCAATCGGTAAAACCTGTTCCTGCTTATAATAGGAACCGCCGGCTCGGTTAACCGTATTTTCTAACGACACCAAAGATGTTTTTGTTAGCCAGTCGAAATCACCATTAATGTTTTGTTCTATCTGTTCTGCGGTCATCCTTCCTCTATCTCCGGTTAATAATTTCGCCTGTACGCCCGAGTTAAAAGCAATGCCGCCACCTTCGTAATTATAAATATGAGAATTTACATCACAAATAACTTCTTCGCCGGGATTGGTGTGAACTTTAATGGCAATTTGGTTAGTCATGGTACCGCTCGGACAAAACAATCCTGCTTCCTTAGCAAATAACTTGGCTGTTTTTTGTTCCAACGCAATTACAGTTTCATCTTCCCCAAAAACATCGTCGCCAACTTTAGCATTCATCATCGCTTCGAGCATTGCTTTTGTTGGTTTGGTTACTGTATCACTTCTTAAGTCTATTACCATAAATTTGTTATCTGTTATCTGTTATCCGTTATCTGCTATTGACTATCAACTCATCAATTCTTAATCATCAACATCAACCCATCTCTCACCGGCAGCAATAAATTTTTAACCCTTTCGTCGCTGTTAATTTTTTTATTAAATGTGTGAATCGCTTTTGTGTCTTTATCCATTTCTTTTTCCTCCGCTAAAATTTTCCCACTCCACAAAACATTATCGGCAATAATTAAGCCGCCTTTTTTTACTTTATCAATTACCAAATCAAAATACAATCCGTAATTATGTTTATCGGCATCAATAAAAACTAAATCAAATTCATTTTTTAAAGTCGGAATAATTTTTGCAGCATCGCCCTTAACTAATTCAATTTTATTTTTTGCGAGAGATTTTTCAAAATACCGCTTCGCTACTTCATTGGTTTCTTCGTTTTGATCAATGGTAATTAATTTTCCGCCATCAGCTAATCCTTCTGCTAAACATAAAGCCGAATATCCGGTGTAAGTTCCTATTTCTAAAATATTTTTTGGATGATGTAATTTGGATAAGAAACTTAATAGTCGTCCTTGTATGTGTCCGCTTAACATGCGCGGCTGCAGAACTTTTAAATGCGTTTCACGATTTAACCGTGCTAACAAATCTGATTCAGCTTCCGAATGATGTTCGCTGTATAAACTAAGTGCTTCGTCAATAAATTCCATTGTCAAACCTAAGGCATTTATTTAAAATAAAAAAACCTTAGCGATTGGGCTAAGGTTTTAATAAAACTGCTTAATTGTTTATGCTTCATCGGGGATGATAGTGGCGTCGACTAAAACGCGACCGCAATGTTCGCACACAATAATTTTTTTGCTGGTTTTAATATCTAACTGGCGCTGTGGTGGAATTTTATTATAACATCCACCGCAGGCATCGCGGTCAACCGTAACAACGGCTAAACCATTACGTGTGTTGGCACGAATGCGTTTGTACGCGTTAAGTAAACGGTCTTCAATTTTTGCAGATGCTTTTTCAGAATCTTTAATTAATTCTTTTTCTTCTTTTTCGGTTTCTGAAATAATTTCGTCGAGCTCACTTTTTTTAACTTTCAAATCTTTTGTACGTTCTTCAAATTCGGTTTTAGAACGCTCTAATAAATCAGATTTTGAGGCAATACCGGCTTTAGCTTCCTTAGAACGTTTTTCTGCCAATTGAATTTCTAAATTTTGAAATTCAATTTCTTTTGTAATAGCATCGTATTCTCGGTTATTACGAACTTTACTTTGTTGCGCTTCGTATTTTTTAATGTTCGCTAAAAAATCTTTTATGTTTTGTTTCTTTTCTTCAATTTGAGTTTCGAGCCCGCCCACTTCTTCGGTAACATTATTCAATCGGGTTTCTAATCCGGCCACAATGTCTTCCAGGTCGCTTACTTCTAAAGGTAATTCACCACGAACAGTACGCAGGCGGTCAATTTTAGAATCAATTAATTGTAACTCGTATAAGCAACGTAATTTCCCTTCAATGGAGGCGTCGATTTTTTCTTTAATTTTTGCACACATAGCTTAAAAATAGTTTACCGGATTGGTATTAATTTCTGATAAATAGGTTGCAAATGTAGTAAACTTTTTCTTAACAATTTCATAAAAAATTTCGGGGGTAAACTGCTCAGTTTCAAAATGTCCGATATCGGCAATTAAAATTTTATTCTCAGCATCAAAAAACTCGTGATATTTTATGTCAGAACTAATATAAACATCTGATAGTGAGTTAATTGCGTTTTTAATCAAAAAACTTCCGCTACCTCCGCAAAAGGCAATTTTTTTAACCGGTTTTTTCAACAAATGGGTATGTTTTAAATATTTAAGTGAAAACGACTTTTTTAATAGGTTTAAAAACTCGGTTTCGCTTAATGCATTTTGGAGTTCTCCAATCATACCACTTCCAATGTTTTGATAACTGTTTTCGATAGGATAAATATCATGAGCCACCTCCTCGTATGGATGGGCTTTTAATAAATTACGAATCAAATTATTTTCTAAATGTGCTTCAAAAATTACTTCAATTCGTGTTTCTTCTTCAATGCTTAATTTTCCTTTTTCTCCCAATACGGGATTCGATTTTTCGTTGCCTTTAAAAGTGCCTTTTCCCTCCACATTGAAACTGCAATTATCGTAATTACCAATTTGTCCGGCCCCGGCTTCAAATAGTGCGGTTCGCACTTTTTCGCTATGCGAAACAGGAACAAACGTTACCAGTTTTCGCAATACCTGTTTTTTAGGAGATAAAATTTGAAGATTAATAAGCCCTAATTTCTCAGCTATTTTTGCATTAACTCCTAGTTTTACATTATCTAAATTAGTATGAGCTGCGTAAATGGCAATGTTGTTTTGAATGGCTTTAATAATTGTTCTTTCAACGTAATTGTTGCCGTTTAATTTTTTTATTCCACCAAAAATAATGGGATGGTGGGCAACAATTAAATTACACTTTTTATTTATCGCCTCTTCAATTACTGCTTCGGTACAATCTAGTGTAACAATGGCGCCGGTTGCTTCTGTATCACGGTTTCCAACTAAAAGTCCGCAATTATCGTAACTTTCCTGATACGTTAACGGCGCAAACTTTTCTATTTCGGCAATCAGCTCTTTTATTTGCATGATAAAATTAATTTCAGCTAAATTTAAGTAAAATTGCGTTACTGATTTTAATTTGATAATCTAAAAAAAAATCCCAATTTTAAATGCTTTGGAATCTATAACTAAAATACTGTTTTTACCATTTGCATGGATTTACCATATTGTAACTTCTGTAAGAAACAAACTATACGATGGTCGTTTTTTAAGAAGCAGTACTTTTCCCGAAAAACATCTTATTTGCGTAGGAAATTTAGCAGTTGGCGGAACCGGTAAAACGCCACATGTTGATTATTTAATTAATTTATTGAAGCAAGAATTTAGAGTGGCCACTTTAAGCAGAGGATATAAAAGAAAAACCACCGGATTTATATTAGCCGATTCTACAAGTAATAGTTATGACATTGGCGACGAACCCCTTTTTTATAAAACCAAACATCCTAAACTTTATGTTGCAGTAGAAGCAAATAGGGTAAAAGGTGTAAAAAAATTAGCGGCAATTGAGGATTCTCCTACCGTAATTATTTTAGACGATGCTTTTCAGCACCGTGCCATAAAATGTGGATTAAATATTGTGTTGAGCGAATTTGAACATCTTTATTTCGATGATTATTTGATGCCTTATGGGAGATTACGCGAAAGCAAATCGTCAATTCACCGCGCCGATATTATTGTAGTAAGCAAAACTCCGGAAAAGACTTCAGCCGTAGATATAAGAAATGTTTTAAAAGATATTAAACCGCGACCCCATCAATATGTTTTTTTTAGTTATTTAAAATATGGCGAATTGTATTCTGTTAACAATGCCAACGAAAAAATAAATACGTTGAATGATTTATTTCGTTATAGGATAATTTTATTTACAGGCATTGCAAATCCAAGTCCGATGATTACCTATTTAAAAGAATACTCGGCTTACGTGAGTCATTTACCGTTTAACGACCACCACGACTACACGGTTTCTGATATTGAAAATATTTTAAAATATTATCATGGGATTGAAGGAGGTAATAAATTAATTGTAACCACCGAAAAAGATTTAATGCGATTAAAACATCCCGAATTGTGGCGCATTGTAGAAAGAATGAATATTTTTGTACTTCCAGTTGAAGTAAGTTTTAAGGATAAGGAAGATGAATTTAACGAGATTATTTTAAAATATGTTAGAACAAATAGATTTCACCACCAAAAGTATTCGTGATAAAACCAAAAATTTTATCCCCGAAGTTGGAATAATTTTAGGAACAGGTCTCGGCGGTTTAGTAAAGGAAATAAGTGTTCAATTTATTTTGCCTTACGAAAGCATTCCGAATTTTCCTGTTTCTACAGTGGAAGGTCACAGCGGAAAATTAATTTTTGGCAGCCTGGGCGGAAAAAATGTTGTGGCGATGCAAGGTCGTTTTCATTTTTACGAAGGTTATACCATGCAGCAAATTACCTTCCCCGTAAGGGTAATGAAAGCACTTGGCGTAAAAACTTTATGTGTAAGCAACGCGAGCGGAGGAATGAATCCGGCTTTTAGCGCAGGAGAAATAATGATAATTAGCGATCATATTAATTTATTTCCAACCAATCCTTTAATTGGGAAAAATATAAATGAATTAGGTCCAAGGTTTCCCGACATGAGTGAAGCTTATTCTAAAAAATACATTCAATCAGCTTTAGAAATTGCGAAACAAAATAATATTAAAGTAAGTACAGGCGTTTACGCCGGATTAACAGGACCTTGTTTTGAAACCCCGGCTGAATACCGTTATTTTTGGCGAATGGGTGCCGATGCCGTTGGAATGAGCACTGTACCCGAAGTAATTGTGGCGCGCCATTGCGGAATGGATGTTTTTGGAATAAGTATTATTACTGATTTAGGGGTTGAGGGTAGGGTGGAGACCGTTAGCCACGAGGAAGTACAGCAAATTGCAAGAGAACAGGAACCAAAAATGACTTTAATAATGCGCGAATTGGTTTCAAAAATTTAAGAAGCCGGTATCTTTCTTTGCTTTAGATAAAAAATAATTACCGAAATCATTCCTCCCGCAAAGGGAATTGCAGCAAAATCTTTATATTGTACAAAACCAAAAAATTCGGCACACATCCAATACGAATTGGCGGTTATCCAAAAACAAATGGCCAGATTAATATAAAATTCAATTTGACCACGCGTTTTAAATAAAATGTAAAAAGCCATCGATACTGTAGGAACAATCATTGTTACACCCAACCAACGCCATTCCAACATCCAGCAGGTATCTTTTACTAACCACAGTGGAATGTGCATATTTTCCCACTTTCTTAAATCAAACATAATGACCACAAATAAATAAAAATTTTTAGCTTTATGAAACTTTAGCCACCAATTACACTAATTTACTCGAATAAATAAACACAAATTAGTTTAAGCTAGAACAGATAAACACAGATTAGTGTAAATTCGTGTAATTAGTGGCTTTAAACTAAAGGCTAATTTTTAAGTCAAATAGCGTGGGGCAACAGTTTTCGGATAAAGAAATATTAGAAATGTATAAGGAAGAGTCTTCCCGAAACATGGCTTTGCATCATTTAATTCAAAAATACCAGCAAAAACTGTATTGGCAAATTCGTAAAATTGTAATTGATCACGACGATTCTGACGATGTTTTACAGAATACTTTTATTAAGGTTTGGAAGGGATTAGAGAATTTTAAGGAAGATTCTCAGTTATTTACCTGGCTCTACCGAATTGCAACAAATGAGGCTCTAACCTTTTTAAAACAAAAACAAAAGAGAAATACTACCTCAATTCACGCTATTGAGTATCAGTTAAGTAAGTCGATTGAAAGCGATGAGTACTTTAAGGGTGATGAAATACAATTAAAGCTTCAACAAGCTATTTTGACTTTGCCCGAGAAGCAACGCATCGTTTTTAATATGCGTTATTATGATGAAATGCCTTATGAGAAGATGTCGGAAGTGCTTGAAACCTCAGTGGGGGCGCTAAAAGCATCGTATCACCATGCTGCCAAGAAAGTTGAAGATTTTTTACTAAACCGTTAAACCTTATAATAAAAACACAGTCTAACCTCTGATAATGAACCTGAACGAAGAAAATAGTAACTTAAACGATAAAGAGAAAAACCCTTTTTCTTTGCCCGATAACTATTTTGGCTCTTTTGCTGAACGGATGATGCATAAGATAGAACTCGCCGAAGAGTTAAAGGAGTTTGAGATTTTATCTTCGTTAAATAAAACTTTGCCTTTTATAACGCCCGAAAATTATTTCGAGCAAAGTTCTTTAACCTCGCAAATTAAATCGGAGTTGGCTTTGCATGAAACTTTAGTTTCTATTAAAAAGGTGAACGCATTTGTTGTTCCGGTTTTATATTTTGAAAATTCGGCCAAAGCCATTCAAAATAAAATTGAATTGGCTGAAGAATTAAATCTTTATCCAACTCTTACCTCAATTGAAAAACAAAATGTATTTACTATACCGCAAAACTATTTTGATAATTTAAGTTACACTGTTCGCGAAAAAATTACTGCAGAGCAGAATAACACCAACGGTTTTGGAAAAATTATTCATTTGGTGTTCAATAAAAAAACGGCTTACGCTTTAGCGGCCATGTTAGTCTTAAGTTTAGGATTGTATTATTATAATTACAACACAAAAATTATTGCCGGCGATTGCAACACTTTAGCCTGCCTCGGAAAAAACGAAATTTTAAACAGTAATCAAATCATTTCCATGGACGAAGAAAGTTTAATGAAATTGGTAGATCTTGAAAAACTTTCTAGGAATTTGAATGAGGGTTCTGATAATAATTTAAAAAAAGAAAAAGAAGATTACGCTGCCGAAAACACTGATATTAACGACCTGTAAATGAAATTTAAAATAAAATATATAATTATTTTACTTCTAACTTTAAGTTTTAAAGTTACCCTCGCTCAAAACGATAAAGTAGAATCGATGAAGGTGGCCTTTATTACCAAAGAAGTAAATTTAACTACTACCGAAGCACAAAGTTTTTGGCCAATCTATAATGAATATAACGATAAAGTAAAAAGTTTGCGTAAAAATTTCAGAGCTAATAACGATTCGAAGGAAGATTTTGCCAACGATAAAGAAGCCGAAGATTTTTTAAATGCCGAATTAAAACTAAAACAAAATGAAGTGGATTTGCGTAAAGAATACACCGAAAAATTTAAAAAAATAATTGGTGTTAAAAAAACCGCGCAATTACGCAAAGCTGAAGATAAGTTTTTAAGAATTGTAATTAATACTGCAAAAGGTAACGGTCCTTGATTTCATATAAAAAAATAATACTCTTTTTTGCATTGCTGAGTCTTAATTTAGGGCTCAGTTGTTCGTTTTACGCACAAGATTCAACAAAACAGAAAAAAATAAAAGAGCCAAAACATTTTTTTAATACTACCATTTCTTTAGATTATTACGGTAAACCAACTATCGATTTAAATTTAAAAGGAATGAACCCGGCTGAATTGGCAATTGGGCAGCATTTAAAATCATACGGGGTAGCTCAAAGTAATTTAAGTTTTTATACCCCTTTAGCCACCATAAATAAATTTAATAAGGATAGCAGCGTTAATTCAAACTTTCATTTATTATTTACAGGCAATTATATTGTTCTGCAGCCTCAATTTGCAGGAATTACAGATCATACTTTAGTTAAATACGGTTTAGGGATAAGAGCTATATATAATACAGGGAAAAAATCGATTTTCTTTTTTGAAACTTCTCCATTTGTAACACAAGATATATCTTACCCTTCGGAAGGAATTATCAGATTGTCGGGTACGCTTTTATGGAGTTTTAGTCCGACCAACGGATTTAATTTTCGTTTAGGTGCTACCAAATCATTTATGTGGGGCAATCGTTTTTATTTGCCATTTATTGGAATCAGAATCGGTAGATTAGATAAGGTTAATTTTAGTTTGCAATTTCCGCGTATAGCGAGTTTAAATATACCGATAAGTAATGCAGTGAGGTTTTCTGTTTTTACTAAACCGCAAGGTGGCGTTTATAATTTTTCGAATTACGACACCATTTATAAAATTAACAACGACAAGGCAAATAAAACCATTCATTTTGGGAGATATGAAGTGTTAACCGGATTAAGATTGGATGTTGTGCCTAATAAGTGGCTTAATTTTTATTTGGCCACCGGATTCAGTACCGGAAATTATATGGCATTTTATTCTAATACTTATAATAAAGGAAACGATTTAGAATATTGGGATTTTTTCTCAACTAGCCCGGGCAACACGTATTTTATTAATGCAGGATTAACTTTACGTTTCGGTAAAACAAAATCGTATTATAATAATCGTAATATTTACGAAGCCATCGACCTTAATAACACTATTGATCCTGGCGATAATAATGTCAATCCGGGTAACACAAATATTCCTATTCTTAAAAAGAAAAAACCTGAAAGAGTAAAACCGAGCGAGGTTCAGGATTTAATTGACTTGAACGATTTTTAATTCACTTTTCTAATAATTACGGCATTCTTACCCATTCGTATTTCGTAAATTCGTAAGAATTCGTAATCTTTTATTCGTAACTTCATCTCAGATTATTTTTTGATTATTTTAATTTGAAATTGTATATAAAATATTTTTTGTGGATTGTTGTGTTTTTTAATTCTTTTCCCGGAAACGGGCAAATTGACACTTCTATTAATTATAACACCAGAAAAATCATTTTAGTTTCGGGAACCACAGCTTTTGCCGGTGCTTCGTTGATTTATCTTAATCAAGCCTGGTACCAGCAATACAGCAACGGAAATTTTCATGAGTTTGATGATAATGCTGAGTGGTTACAAATGGATAAATTTGGTCATGCGTATACCACCTTTCAAACGTCGCGCCTAATGATGAACGCCTTTAAATGGGCAGGTTTTAATAAAAAGCAACAAATTTATATTGGAGGAACATTGGGCCTTGGTTACATGACCGTTATTGAATTAATGGATGGCTTTAGCAGCGGTTGGGGTTTTTCATGGGGAGATATGCTGTCTAACGTTTTGGGAACCGCGGCTTCTTTAAGTCAGTATGCCTTATGGAACGAACACCGTTTTAATTTAAAATATTCTTACTCCCCAACAGGTTTCGCTCAATACAATCCCAAATTGTTGGGAGGTTCTTACAGCGAGCAATTTTTGAAAGATTATAACGGACAAACGTATTGGTTAAGTGTGAGTCCGTTTACATTTATAAAAAGCGATAAATATTTGCCTAAATGGCTTGCCATAACGTTTGGTTATGGAGGAGATGGTATGTTAGGAGCAAGAGATAATAATAGCGTAATAGTAACTGATGAAAACGGAAATACTAAAGCTTTTAACCGCTCACGCCAATATTACATTTCGCTGGATATAGATTTTTCTCAAATAAAAACAAAATCAAAAATTTTAAAAGGAATATTTAATACACTCAATCTTCTTAAAATACCTTCGCCAACTATTGAATTTAAGAATGGCGCAACTTATGTTCATTATTTGTATTTTTAAATTTTGTAATTCGTATGAAACTATATTCAGTCAATTCGGGTCATTTTAAATTAGATGGCGGCGCTATGTTTGGCGTGGTGCCAAAAAGTATTTGGAAAGAATTAAATCAACCCGACGAAAACAACATGTGCAGCTGGGCTATGCGGTGTTTGTTAATTGAAGATGGTAAGCGTTTAATTTTGGTAGATAACGGGATGGGAAATAAGCAAGACCCGAAATTTTTCGGCTATTATTATTTGCATGGCGATGACACCTTACAACGGTCGCTTAACAAGTACGGTTTTGGTTTTGATGATATTACCGATGTGTTTTTAACGCATTTGCATTTCGACCATTGTGGCGGAAGCATAAAGTACAATAATGATAAAACAAAACTGGAACCGGCATTTAAAAATGCGACTTATTGGAGCAATCAAAAACATTGGGACTGGGCAGTAAATCCGAATTCGAGAGAAAAACCAAGTTTTTTAAAAG
>JAHEYG010000095.1 GCA_023251725.1 Sphingobacteriaceae bacterium
TAAAAAGGAGATTTTCATTATGAAAATCTCCTTTTTTTTTAGGTTCTGTTTTTTTACCATTATTTATTCCAATTATCTATTATTTGTGTGAGATTTTTATATATTAGCATAGTAATTTTAGTACAAAATGGGTTTATACGATTTATATAACCAGTTTAAAAAAGATAAAATTTGCCTTTCCTATTTAGGAAATTTCAACGACGATATTACCAATAAAATTATTGATTTGAGCGAATTCAAATTGCAAGACAGCGGCGAACTCAATAAAGTAAAAAACCGCGTTTCGTTTTTAATAGCCGAATGTTTTCAAAATATTATTCGTCATAAAATTGATGGTGAGAATAAAACAGCCGATAATAATTTAAAACACGATAAATTTTTTCAGGTCAATATTTTTTCAGACATGGTTTGTCTGAGTTCCGCCAATCCTGTTGAAACAAGTGTTCGCGAATTTATTTCCGGAAAAATAAATCAGCTCAATGCTTTAACTGAAGAGGAATTAAAAGAATTGCATCAAACCGTTTTAGGAACCACCGGTTTTAGCGATAAAGGCGGCGCCGGTTTAGGATTAATTGAAATGGCCCGTAAATCGCGACACCCATTGCGCTATTATTTTTCGGACATTGATGAAACGCATAGCGAATTTTTTCTTTCGCTCGAAATCATTAATAAAAAAGAAGCCTTCTTACCCCACGAAAAAGAGATTGAATCGGTGGTGAGTAATTACAATTTAATGCAAACCGGTAACATTGTTTTATTTTATAAAGGCGATTTCAGTAAAGAAAGTATTAATTCTATTACCGATATGCTTCAGCCTAATTTATTAAAAACAGAAAGCATTGGTATCGGAAAAAAAGTAATGATTATTATTTTAGAATTGATTCAGAATATTTCGAAACACGGATTGGTAACCGACGGAACCAAAAGCGGAATTTTCTTTGTATCTGAAAAAGAAAATCATTATCAATTAACCTGCGGCAATTTTGTGAGCAAAGAGAATGCCCAAAAATTAAATGAAAATCTAAACGAATTAAAAATGTTAAGTGTTGAAGAAGTAGAAAAAAATTACAAAAATATTTTATTTAATAATGAAATTAGTGAATCGGGTAACGGTTCTTTAGGATTATTGGAAATAAGCAAAGCCAGTAAAAACAGGTTTGATTTTAAAATAGAGTATGTTAGTCCCGAAATAAGTTTTTTTGAAATAAATGTAAATGTATAATTATGGAAAATTTATTTATTCAATCAGATACTACTACGCCTGAAATAGATTTTAAAGGGATAAGTGGCGAATTCAAATTTACCGGCCGATCGTTTCCTGAAAATGTTTTTGATTTTTATAATCCGGTATTGGATTATATAAATCTTTATGCCAAACAAACGGCGCCCGAAACAGTAGTGATTTTTAATATGAGTTATTTCAATACCGCATCCTATAAAATGATTGTAAAAATTCTTTTGGCTTTTTCGACTATTGATAAAAATAATTCTCCTGTAAATATTAAGTGGTGTTGTGATGTTAACGATCTCACCATTGTTGAAAAGGGCGAAGAATTAAAAGAATATTTAAAATTGAATCTCGAAATTGTTCAGGCGGTATAAAATGGCATTCCTCAATTACTTTTATTCTAAAAACAAAATTATTTTCGTTTTCATCGGAATAATTATATTTTCATGGGGCTTTTCGCAACGCGCAAAATTTGTAGCCGACTCACTCGAAACAAAATTAATTCAATTTAAAAAACGCGATACCCTTCGCGCCGAAGTTTTAATAAGATTGGCAACCGCTATATACAACAATGGCGATTTGCAGCGGTGTTTAGACCTGGTGAACGAAGCCGAATTTATTGCCGACAGTTTAATTTTTAAAAGAGGGCAATTTTTATACGAATTATTTTACGGTTTGCATTATTCGCAGCGCGGCGATTATACCAAAGCTTTAGAATACGATTTAGCTGCTCTAAAAATAGCCGAAGAATTAAAGAGTAAGCCTGATATGGTAAGATTGTATCGTAACATCGGTACCATTTACCACGGCATCCGCGATTATAAAGAGGCGCTGCGTTTTTATTTTGAAGGATTGCGTACCGCCAAAAAAGAAGGAATGAAAAATGATATTGCCGGATTAGAAAGTAATATCGGAATTGTTTATCACATGCAAAAGGAATTTGATAAGGCTTTAGAATTTTATGAACTCTCTTTAAAAACTTGCGAAGAAAACAAAAATAAAAGAACAAAATCTTATGTGCTTAACAGTATTGGAAAATTGCATCACGAGCGCGCACAAATTTCGCAGCAACAAAGAGATTTTGATCTGGCTATTAAATATTTTAAACTGAGTTTAACTATTAAGAAAGAATTAAAAGATTTGAAAGGGATGTCGAACGCCCTTGGAAACATTGGCGAAGTGTACACTGATTTAAAGTCTTATAAGCAGGCGCTCGACTTTTTTAAACAAGGCGAGGTGCTCGCTTTGGAAACAAATTATAAAGATTGGCTTCGCGAAGGATATAGTGGGATGGCTACGGTTTATAATTTTATGAGCGATTATAAAAATGCTTTGTTGTATTATAAAAAATTCATGCAGGTAAAAGATACTCTTGATGAAATAGCTACTAAGGAGCGAATGACTAAAATGCAAGGCACTTTTGATACCGATAAAAAAGATAAAGAAATTTTATTACTTCAAAAAGATAATGAGCTTAAACATGTAAAATTGGGTCAGCAAAATGTTTTATTAATTTCGGTAATTATAGGATTGATTATTGTTTTTATTTTTTCAATTATTATTTTCAGAAGTTACAGAACAAAAAAGAAATCGAATGATATGTTATCTCGTCAAAATCATATTATCGAATCGCATAAACAGCAATTAGAAATTCAAAAGAAAAGTGTGACCGATAGCATTAATTATGCCCGAAAAATTCAAAATTCAGTTTTTCCGGATCTCAATTATATTCGCGAATTTTTTCCGGGCACTTTTGTTTGTTACAAGCCTAAAGATATAGTAAGCGGCGATTTTTATTGGTTCATGCATAAAAATGATTTTTCGTTTTATGCCGTAGCCGATTGTACCGGGCACGGTGTTCCGGGCGCGTTCATGTCGCTAGTGGCCAGTTCGCTTTTAAACGAAATTGTTAATGACCAGTTTACTTCATCGCCCTCTCAAATACTTTCTAAGTTGCACAATTTAGTTTATGGAACATTTAAGCAGGAAAAAGGAGATGAATATGCACAAGACGGCTTAGATATTGCCTTGGTGGTTTATGATCATAAAAAAAACAAATTAGTTTTTTCGGGCGCACGTAATTCGGTTATAATGATAAGAAACGGGATGGCAGAAATGGTGCATGCTACACAAAAATCAATTGGCGGACTCTCCATCATCAATACACCGGAACCCGACCGCAAGTTTGATGAAATAGAAATTGTTTTAAATAAAGGGGATTTGCTATTGATGATTACTGATGGTGTTTTAGATATGTTTAATCACAAAAAAGAAAAATACGGGATATTGCGTTTAAAAGGATTGAGTCAGTTATTGTGGAAGAAAGAAGATCCAAAAGAAATGGAAGAACTTGGTAACAAAGAAATAAAGCAATGGCTACTCAACGAAATTCAGGTGGATGATATATTAATGAGCGGCATTAAATTTTAAAATGAATCAACAAAGCGAAAGTCATCAGTTTAATGTAGCCCTTTTGGCTAATTTTTTGCTGAAAACAAAAATTCTGGTACTCTTATTCGGAATTGTTTTTGTGTCACGAAATTAAATTGCAAAAAGGTGAATTGGTTTATACACTAAGCGATTGCTTCAGCGACAGGTTCGGCGGTATCAAAGGAAAAAAAATTAAGAAAGCGCAAATAAAAACTATATTAATGAATCATCGCGCAAAACCTCTAAGCGAGCAAAAAGAAATTTTGGAAAAGGAATTTCAAAAGTGGAAAGGTAATTTGGGGCAATTAAATGATGTGTTGTTGATGGGGATTAAAATTGTTTAGAATGAAACTCTTCGGGTTAATAATTTTCTCATTAATTTTATTTCTCCTTATGCCTCGCATTATTATAGCTGGCGGTGTGGATAATTTAATTTTTCTTCCTTCTAAAAGTAAGAACGCAATAGATAAAGCTAATCTTTACGTAAAATTAATTTATTCGGTTAGCCAATATGATTCGGCAGTTTTATATGCAAATAGGGGCTTAGCCTTCTCTGAGAAAGAAAAAAACCTCTACGGTTTAGCGTTTATTAATACTACAATGGTAAGATTGGCGGCCGAGTTTGGTAAATATGAAGAAGCTTTGAGTTGGGGAGAAAAAGCCATCAAAACATCTAATTCAGCTCGAAATGATTCAATGATATCGAAAGCACATTATTATATCGGATACATTTATTATACAATGTCTAATTTCGAAAAAGCTGCCGAAAGCTATATTAACAGTGTGCGGTTCGCTGAGAAATGCGGCGATTTAAAAAGTATTGCTGCCGCTTATAATGTACTTGGACTTACTTTTGCCACCAAAAAACCTAAAGATTACGTGAAAGCCCTTGAATATTATTTTAAGGCAGAAGAAATTGACAGGAAAATAAAAAGTTTCAGGGATATGGGATTTGTCTTTTTACGAATCGGAGCGGTTTATGTGAATTTAAGTGAATTTGAAAAAGCAAAAATTTACTTGGATAAAGCAATGCATTTGGGTGATAGCTTAAAAGATTTCAGTGTGCAAAAATGGACTATTGAAACGTATGCAGGAATGTATAAACAATTAAAAAATTATAACAGCGCCCTGCTGCTTTATTTAAAGTCGCTAAATATTTCGAGAAACCTGCAGGAATGGCCAGGCATTGTAAGCAGCGCCACCTCGATTGCAGATATTTATAATAAAATGGGCGATTCAAAAAACGCAATGCTTTACGCCGATTCGTCTATTAATAATTGCATAAAATTTAAAATTTACTCGGCTTTAGGCCATGCTTACAAATGCAAATCAAGTATTTTTATAACAACCGGTGATTTTAAAAATGCTTTTCGCTGGTACAAACTGGCTATTGACATAAAAGACTCATTGTTTAAAAAAGAAAACAGCGAGAATTTAAATGAACTCGAAAAAAAATATGAAACCGAGAAAAAAGAAAAAGAACTCACAGAGAAAAAGGGTGAACTTTTAATACAAAAAGCGGATAACGAAAAACAACGGGTGCAGCGTAATTTTTTTATTGCCGGTTTATCATTGTTACTGGTGTTTTTATTTTTTGTTTTCAGAAGCTATAGGAATAAGAAAAGGGCAAACGAAATTATAACAAAACAAAAGCAGGAAGTAGAAGTGAAAAATAAGCTGATTGAAGAAAAACAAAAAGAAATTTTAGACAGTATTCATTATGCGAAACGAATTCAGAACGCATTAATTACTCAGGAAAACTATATTAATAAAACTTTAAAGCGTTTAATGAAAACTAATTTTATTTTTTAATTGGGACCTCGGTATAGTTCAGCTCAAAACTCTGAGTAACTCCTTTTACAATGTCTTTTCCATGAGAAAATGCTGAATCTGATCCCACATTAAAAAAGATTTTTCTTTTATTTTGTAACCGCAGCTTTTATAAAAATCAACAGCATTATCGCGGGCTTGTAGTTCAATTGATTTGAGATTTAATTCTTTTGCGGTTTTCTCCAATGAAATTACAATTAATTTTCCTAAACCTTTTCCCTGATAATCATCACTCACGGCCATAAAACGTATTTGCCCGATTTGGTTTTCATTCTCCTGTAATCTTCCGCAGGCGATAATTTCTTTGCCTGCCTGCCGTAACGCCTGACCTTGCGCGACGGTAGGCAGGTTTTCATTCTCAATATACGCATTCACACTTTTTAATTCTAAATTGTCGGTAGCCGTTTCTATTGATTGGTTCCAGGGCAAACGCAGCATTTTGTAACGCAATTGTAAAATGCGTTCTATGTCCTCTTTATTTTTTGCGAATTTGACTGTCATTAATCTAAAAATTTAAATGCGATTGAATTAACGGCGGTTTTACTAATTCCATTATCTAAAAATGGTTTCAGCAGGGCTTTTGCTTCGGGCATTTCAAAAACTTCTTTTAAATTTCTTATTTTTCCTATTGGTAAATCTAAATTTAAACACGCTTTATATAAATCACTAAAACTAAATTTTATAATTTCATTTTTTAATCGCTCAGCTAAAATTTCCCTATTGTTAACACGATTTTGGTTAGAATTAAATCTTACATCATTTATTAATTCATTTAAATGCAAAAGTTCACAGAGTTTTTGAAATTGTTTATCGTTGCCAATAGCAAAAGTAATTAGCTGATTATCCTTTGTATGAAACAATTCTCCGTACGGCGCAATGTTAGGATGCAATGAGCCCGTGGCCTGCGGCAAATGCCCGCCAATTAACCAATTGGTTGCCTGATTTACCAATGAAGCAACCGCACTTTCAAATAACGAAACTGAAATGTGCGAACCCTTATTTGTTTTTTCTCTTTTTAATAAGGCAATTAAAATAGCTTCTTTTAATTGGTGTCCTGCTAAAACATCAATCAAAGCCACCGGCATTTTTAAAGGCTCCGAATTTTTTTCGCCGTTAATAAACATAAATCCGCTTTCGGCCTGTAAAATTAAATCGTAAGCGGTGCGTTTGCTTTCATTCCCAAAACCATTAATGGAAGCGTAAATCAGTTGGGAGTTGAGAGTTCGGAGTTCGGAGTAGGACACATACAATTTTTCGTCGTCGCCATTTTTGAAATTCGTTATTAAAATATCAGCGTCTTTAATAAGAGCATAAAATTTTTCTAAATCAGTTTGTAAGGCAATGTCTAAAAATAAAATTTCTTTTCCGGTATTTACGCTCCAGTAATAAGCGCTGGTCTCCAAATTTTTATCTTCGGTAGATAATTTCCATTGCCGAGTGGTATCGCCTTTTGTTTTTGGATTTTCTATTTTAATGACTTTAGCGCCAAGCTCCGAAAAAAATACTCCGACTGAGGGTCCCGCCAAAACTCCGGCGAGTTCTATTACTTTTAGATTTTTGAATAAATTTTCCATCATAATAACTTCGTTCTCGACGGGCTCGAACTCCAAGTATAAAAATAACACCGTTCTCGACGTCCCAATAGCTATCGGGACGAACTCCATCTTTAATAAAGAGCCAACACCGGTTTGTTATCTAAAATAGTTTCTATTTTTTCAATTAATTCATTGGTAAGTAAAGGCAATACTTCAAGCGATTTTAAATTATCAGTCAATTGCTCGACCTTCGACGCTCCTAAAATACAAGTGCTCACATTCGGGTTTTTTACTGTCCACGCAATTGCTAATTTATTTAAGGTGGTTCCTAAATCGGCCGATAATTTACTGAGCTGAATTGTTTTTTCTATTCGCGAAGTGTCTCCCAAAGTTCTTTCCTTCAACCATTCTAATCCTGCCATTTCTAAGCGTGTATCTTTTGGTTTTGCGTGATTGTATTTTCCCGATAATAAGCCCGATGCTAACGGGCTCCATATTGTTGTTCCCATACCATGATCGCGAAATAATAATAAATAATCTTTTTCCATTTTGGTGCGCTCATACATATTGTACTGCGGCTGCTCCATACTCGGACCAATTAAATGATATTTCCTGGCAACGGTAAAAGCCTGCATAATTTCGTCGTTGGCCCATTCGCTGGTTCCCCAATATAAAATTTTGCCCTGTTGTAATAAAGTATTCATTGCTAAAACAGTTTCTTCAATAGGCGTGTTTTTATCGGGACGGTGACAAAAAAATAAATCCACATAATCTAACTGCAAACGTTTTAATGCGGCGTTGCAGCCTTCGATAATATGTTTGCGCGATAAGCCGCTTTGATTTGGCAAACCATCTTCGTATCCAAAAAAAACTTTACTTGAAACAATGTAAGAACTGCGTGCCCATGTTTTTGTTTTTAAAATTTTTCCCATTACAATTTCCGATTGTCCTTTTGCGTAAGCTTCGGCATTGTCGAAAAAATTAATTTCGTTATCGTAGGCGGTAGTTAAAAGCGTATCGGCGGTTTTATCATCAATTTGTTTCCCAAAAGTAAGCCAGGTACCAAAGGAGAGTGTGCTAACTTGTAAACCTGATTTTCCCAACCTTCTATAATCCATTTGACATTTTTTATTATATGTTTAATGTTATATGTTTTTTATTTCTTGTTTGTTGTTTTTTAACCCCACATCCACGAACTCCGAACACCCAACCCCGAACTACTTTGTAAGTTGTTTAAACACATCTTCTAATTTTTGTTCTTCTTTATTTAAAGTAAGTACGCTTAATTTATTTTGTACTGCGAAATCAAAAATTTCTTTTCTTATATCTTTTTCGAAGCTTGTTGTGAGCTGCCAAATATTTCCTTCCATTTGTTTTACTTCTGTTACTCCCTCAATACTTTTTAAAGCGGTTTTAGAAACGGTTTTATCAAATTCTACAGTAAAAATTTGCTTGTTGCTGTTTTTTTGAAGGGCTTGTGTACTTTCGTCGGCCACAATTTCACCTTTATTAATAATTATTACTTTATGACAAACCGCTTCTACTTCCTGCATAATGTGCGTGCTCAACATAACGGTCTTCTCCTTACCCAAAGTTTTTATCAAGCCGCGAATTTCTTCGAGCTGATTTGGATCGAGTCCGGTTGTAGGCTCATCCATTATTAAAACTTTCGGGTCGTGAATAATGGCTTGCGCTAAACCAACGCGCTGACGATAACCTTTTGATAAAGCACCGATTTTCTTTTTTTGTTCGGCTTGTAATCCGGTTAACTCAATCATTTCTTTTACACGGCTCTTTAAATTTTTTATTTTGTATAATCCACCGGTAAATTCTAAAAATTCTTTTACATACATATCCAAATACAAAGGATTATGCTCCGGCAAATAACCAATTTGTTTTCGCACTTCAATACTTTGTTCGTTAATATCGAAACCGCAAACTTTTACGTTGCCTTCGGTAGGAGGAATGAAGCAGGTAATAATTTTCATCATGGTACTTTTGCCCGCGCCGTTCGGACCTAAAAAACCAACTATCTCTCCCGAGTTAACGTTAAACGAAACGTTGTTGAGCGCTTTTTGTGCGCCGTATAATTTGGTGACATTATTTACAATTATTGACACAATACTTTTATATTTTTATCCCCATCAAACAAACATCATCAACCTGTTCGTTTTTTCCTTTCCACTCTACGAAATCAGTTATGATAATATTTTTTTGTTCGGAGTGTGATTTGTCATAATTCTGTAAAAGCAATTTTCGTAAACGCTTGTATTTATATTTTTTTCCATCCGGACCACCAAATTGATCAGCGATACCATCTGTAAACAAGTACACGACATCGTTTGCTTTTAATTTCACTTCGTGGTTTACGAAATTAATTTTCGATTCAAAGCGACCAATCGGTTGTTTAGTTGCTTTAATTTCTTTCAGATCACTCTCACTGTAAATGTAAAGTGGATTATTCGCGCCGGCATATTCTAAATGATTGGATACTGTATCTAATGAACAAAGTGTGATATCCATCCCATCACGCATATCAGAACCACTTTTAGAGAAAGCTTCTTCCACTAAAGTTGAAAGTTTGTTAAGAATTTCGGAAGGCTTTGTGATGCCAAATTCATTTATCACACGGTTTAGGGCATTTTGTCCAATGACACTCATCATCGCACCAGGAACTCCATGGCCTGTACAATCGCCTACAGCAAAAAAAACTTTATTTAGCTTTTTCTCTACCCAATAAAAATCACCGCTAACGATATCTTTCGGTAGATATACTACAAACGATTTCGGTAAATAACTTTCAATCAAACGATGTGATGGTAAAATAGCTTTTTGAATCCGTTGTGCGTAATTGATACTGTCTGTTACTTCTTTGTTTTTGTACTCTATTTGTTGTTTCTGTTCCTTGATTTGTTTCTCGGCTTGTTTTCTTGTTTTAAGAAACATGTATGTTACATAAATTACAAGGAATAAGGGTAAAAGTATCACATCCGGCGTCATCGGTAAACGCTGATCAGCAGGAACATTAATTATTGGGGCTAACGGTCCGCTTACCGCACCAGATAAAGCCATTAAAGCAATAAGCAAAGCACCTATTTTAATATCGAAAAGGAAAAATGAAAATAAAATGAAAAGTGAGATCCAGAATCCGCTGATCAAATTTTGCTCGCCGTTTTCTATAATTATACTGGAATTACTTACGATAATCTGTTGGATAATATAAATCCATGCGGCCAATTTTACATTGTGAGTGTATTTTAAAACAAAAGGAAGGGCGATAAGAGATGCCATTGCTAATCCTTCTGCAACTGCATGATAATATCTACCAACTATGGAAATATGTATATAATAGGGCAATCCAAATAAAAAAAATGCCACACAATAATTATAAAGTAATTCGATCTTAGAGCGTAGAAAAACATCGTCTGTCTTAGCCAGATAGTCTCCAATAAACCAATTCTTCAACTTTTTCATCAGCTAAAAGTAACAATTTTTACACAAACTTTAATTGGTAATGGAATAGCCTTAAATTTGCGGGTAATGACAGGAATTGTTGCAAAATCAACCGGAAGCTGGTATTTGGTGAGAACCCCGAAAGGCGAAATGATGAAATGCCGCCTCAAGGGAAAAATACGTCTCGACGA
>JAHEYG010000022.1:0-38422 GCA_023251725.1 Sphingobacteriaceae bacterium
AACAGCATAGGTTTTATAATTGAACCACTCGCCCAAATTAATGTATTTTGCTTTCCCATCAACATCCAAATCCAATGGTAAATGGCGGTGACCAAAAATAAAATAATCGATTTTGTTTTCTTTCAAATATTCTCTGCAAAAAAGAAATAACCATTCGTTTTCGTTTCCTAAAAATTTCTCATCAGTTTTACCAACGGCAATTCGGCTTTTATTACTGCTTGCTTTGGCAATTTTAAAAGCTAAATTAGGATGCAAGCGCGAAAACAACCACTGACTTACTTTGCTGGTAAATATTTTTTTAAGAATTTTATATTGGTTGTCGCCCGGACCGAGCCCATCGCCATGCCCGATATAAAATATTTTATTATTAAATTCTCGGTTAATGGGTTCGTGATAGATGGCGGCATTTAATTCCACCTTAAAATAATCTTTCATCCATAAATCGTGATTACCGGTGAAAATGTGAAGTTTAATGCCGCTGTCGCTGAGCTCAGCCAATTTTCCCAATAAACGCACAAAACCTTTTGGAATGGTATAAGTGTACTCGTACCAAAAATCAAACAAATCTCCTACCAAAAAAATTTCTCCGGCATCGTTTTTAATTTGATCGAGCCATTTGCAAATTGCTTTTTCGCGTTGCAAACTGCTTTCCTGTGTGGGAACACCTAAATGAAAATCGGAAGCAAAATATATTTTTTTATTTGTTTGCATTTAAAATAAATTCTTACTTAAAAATTCGCGCGGATTAATTTTATTAATATTAAAGGTAAATCTTATTGTTTCAGGAAACGTATTTTTCCCATTTAAAGTAAACGTAGTTTTAATATCTTTATTATATATCAAAGGAATATACATTTCCATAATATCTTTCCACAAACAAATTTCAATACCAAAATCGTACAGCACTTTTTCTTCGTTTAAAAATTGTCCGTCGGAAATAACAACATCGGCAAATAATTTTACCGGCAATTTAAAAAATTTAGGCGACTTAATATTTAATCCCGCCATCCATGTATCCGATTGCCCTAAAGGCGTCCATGTTTTTAAAGCACCGTCTTGCTCTGCAAATTGTGAGAAGCCGAGTCCGTTGTATTCATTTCTCCCCGCAAAATTATAATCGTACATATAATCCTGATAACCTGTAAATCCGCTGGCTCTAAAACGGTATTTCCCTTGATTCACTCCATCGCCGTATAAAAATGTACCGGCAAAGAAACGGAAATCGACGGAGTATTTGTTTTTTAATGTTATGCTGTAATCAAAAGTTAAACTTAGTTTTCCAAATTCATTATTTTGTTGAAAATTTAATTTTAAATTAAAAGGATTAATTGCGCGCGCATTTTCTAAACTATACGCCAATTCGTTAATGTAATTATAATTCATTTTTTTTACAGGCGATGAAGGAGCATCAACAGGCGCTCCGGTAAAATAGACTGAACTGTAATCTGTAACATCTTCTTCTTTCCAAATATTTACATTTCTCATTGAAATAAATTGACTAACGCGGCTTCTTGGAAATTTCTTTTTCAGATCGAAACGAATGAACGGCTCAATCTTAAAATAATTAAATGCAAAATCAGAAGGATTACTTCCACTGAAACCCGGATACATTTTATTTTTCTCAATAAAATCCTCGGCAAACGATTTAAATTTTGAACCAACAGTAATTTGCTGAAATAATTTATTGGGCGTAATGTTAAACTGAAAGTCGGCAAAACCCACCGGCGTACTACTTTTAAAAGCATACATAGGGGCTAAAGTAAATTCAAACTTTTTTTGTAAAAAACTATAATTGTAAAAAGAACATCCCAGCATAAATCCATTATAAACATTTCCTCCTAAAATAGGTAAGTAATTTAATTGCGTTCGGGTAGGATCATCCATTTTTAAGAATAAATTTAATTGCAATGGTTCTAATTTTTTAAATAATCCTTTAGTTTTGATATAATTATTTTGCTTATTTACTTCCGGCATAATTCCTGCGCCGTCAATTTTAAAAACATCTGCTTCGCTTGGCGGAAATTCCAACACCTGTTTCCAAATAAAACCATTGTACCAAACCTGTCCCACCATTTTTCCTTTTTTATATCCCGACAAAGTAATCGGACCTAAAACTTTACCTCTATTTTCAACTCTAATTAAATGGCTTTTGTCGGGCAATTCTTTATGTTCTAAAATTTTATAATCCAATTTATTTTTCGACATGATAAGGCCATCAATAAACCAATTTAAATCGGTGCTGCAATAATATTCTAATGTTTTTTGTAAATCATTTGGAGTAGGGTGTTTATATTTCCAATGATCAAAATAAAAATGCATGGCTTCATCAAACTTATCATTGCCGACTGAGTTCATCAAATAATCAAAAACAATTGCCGTTTTACAATACACAATGGAACCGTAATTGTATTCGGTAAAATCAGCGGCGTTGGTATTTATTGGCTGATCGGTATTTTTGCGGGCGGCTAATAAATACGCTAAACGATAATACCCATCGTGTTTAAATTTATTTAATCCGAATAATTTAAAAGTGCTGTCTTTTCCGAATAAGGCAGTTAATTTTTTTTCAGGATATTTTTGGCGAATGTAACGCATTTCATAAAACGAATTTAATCCTTCGTCCATCGCGGGAAATTCGCGTTCATTACTTCCGAGCAAACCATAAAACCAATTATGACCCACTTCGTGCATGATGGTAGTTTCTAAAGTAAAATCGTTGCCACTTTCGCCAATGACAGTAATGTTGGGATATTCCATTCCACCACCGGCCGCAATGGTACCATCAATGGCAGTTACGTGTTTGTAAGGATAATCGCCGAGCTGGTACGAATAAAATAAAGTAGCATCATTAATATATTCTAAAGATTTTTTCCAAAGTGCTGCTTCATTATCTGTAAAAAACACCCAGGTATCAATTTCTTTTTCAGAATTAATTAATTTTACTTTATCTTTTAAAACGTGAAATCGTTTATCGGCAAACCACGCAAAATCATGAACATTATTTTGAACGAAACGAATAGTTTTTGTTTCGGATGAAGAAGGAGGAAATACACTTTTATGGGAAGTTAATTTATTTTCCTTAATAAGATTTTCGGTTTCTTTTACTTTATCCTCTAACCATGCTTCTTCATCATTGGCATCTATTCTATCGCCAGTGGCGGATAATAAATAATTTTTCGGAAGAGTAATGCTTACATCAAATGAACCAAACTCGCTGTAAAATTCACCTTGATTTAAATATGGCATTTGGTGCCAGCCCGATAAATCAAGCACCGCAGGTTTCGGATACCATTGTGTAATGTAATACGCCTGCTCACTATGGCCAATCCGCGAAAATTTTGCGTCGGGTAACTTAACATGAAATGGTGTAGTAATATTAATGATACCACCCGAGGCTAATGGTTCGTTTAAAATTAATTTACAAATATCTATTTTGGTTTCATCTAATTCGCACTTTACAGGCATTCCGTTCACTTTAAAATCCAAACTATCTATAAAACCTCTTTCTTCGGGTTTCGAAAAATAAAATTTTGTATTTCCTTCTTCGAGTAATTGCTTTGCCAGAGCCGTGGTATGATTTTTATACGCATTGGGCCATAAGTGAAAATAAATAAATGTTAAAGGTTTCGGAGAATTATTAATGTATTTGATTTCTTCAAAAGCCGATAACTCGTGAGTTTTATCATTTAAAGAAACTTTTATTTTATAATCGACCTCCTGCTGAAAATAATTGTCCTGAGAAAAAACAATATTTGAAAATAAAATAAAAACTACGCTCGCGAGAGTGGAACCCGAATTGCCAAAAAATATTTTACCAAAAGAAAACAATCTATTTTAGAAGCTCCGCTAATTTTCTTTCCAATTCAACACCACGTAATCCTTTTGCTATAATTTTTCCTTCTTTATCTAACAACACTGTATAAGGAATCGATTGAACATTGTAAGCTTTCGCCGCCACACAATCCCACAATTGCAAATCGCTTACCTGCGGCCATCTGATTCCGTCTTTTTGTACCGCTTGCACCCAAGCCTCACGGTCTTTATCCAAGGACACACCATAAATTTCGAATCCTTTTGATTTATATTTTTCGTACACTGCTTTTACATTCGGCATTTCTTTGCGGCAGGGTCCGCACCAGCTGGCCCAGAAATCAACTAAAACAATTTTTCCTCTAAAAGAAGAAAGTGCTAACTTTTTTCCATCGAGGTCACCTAAATTAATTTCTGGTGCTTCACCGCCGGCTTTTGTGGCTGTTGCGCGGTTCACGACCTGATGAAATATTTTTACATTTTCGTTATCCGGATATTTTGCAGCGAGGCCGGCATCCAAAGCTTTAAATATATCGGTGTATTTATCGGGGTCTAATGGCTGAATGGCCATTATGGAAGAAAACATAAAGGTGTTTTTCATTATTTTTTCGGCCACTTGCGCACTATATCCGTCAATAATTTTATTAAACACATTTTCAAATAATTTACTCAGCGAATCCATTCTTAATGAATCCATTTTTACAGCGCCCATGGCCGACTGAAAAAGTTGCTGCAAAGAATCTACCCGCCCACGATTAAATTTAGCGAGGTCGTTGTATTCGGTAAACAATCTGGTTTCGGCTGAGCCATCTACTTTGTAAGTGTTTCCTAAATCTTTTGCGCTTCCGGTAACGGTAATTTTATCCAAAGAATCTAAAACAAGCATCGCAAAATTCTGATCGGTTAATTTTATTCGGTAAAAACCAATCAAGGGTGTGTAATTCACAAAAGAAAAATTGCCTTTTTCATCGATAACACAACTGTCGACACGCACAGGACGCTGAGAGGCTAATTGCTCTAAATACAAGGTTTCACCTTTAGAATCGCTAAAAGTTCCTTTTAGTTCGAAATTAGAAGTTCTTTTTTTGGGAGAACTACAGGCGGCGATTAAAACGGCCGATAAAATAATTATTGTTTTTTTCATTTTTTAATTTTGATTTATTATTCATCTTCAAATTATCACATCCTCAAATTTTCAAATTATTTTTCTAATTGTTCTTTTACTAATTGATTTACCATTTTAGGATCGGCTTTGCCTTTACTGAGTTTCATTACCTCACCTACAAATAATCCGAGTAAACCCACTTTACCATTTTTATATTCCGAAATTTTTTCCGGAAATTTATTTACTGCTTGCTCCACTAAATTTTGTAATTCGTTACTATTGCTATTTTGTATAATATCCAATTCAGTGGCTAAATCATTAACCGGTTTATCGGGATTTGAAATTAAAGCAGGAAATAGTTTTTGCGATGCTGCGGCATGACTTATTTTCCCAGAATCAATTAACTCAATAATATTTGCAATGGTTTTTGGTTTTATAGGAAAATTATCAATATGTAAGGCATTTTCATTTAAAAATGATTTTACATTTACCATTACCCAATTGGCTGCTGCTTTGTAATTTTTTGTATGTTTAATAACTTCTTCGAAATACAAAGCTATTTCTTTTAAATCGGTTAATATGGAAGCGTCGTAATCGTTTAATTTTAATTCGTTCACATATTTATTATACAAATCATTTGGCAATGGAGGAAGATTTTTTCTAACACTCTCAATGTATTCTTCAGTCACCATTACCGGCTGTAAATCGGGCTCCGGAAAATAACGGTAATCGTTAGCGCTCTCTTTGCTTCTCATGCTAAACGTTGTTCCGTTCACCGCATCAAAGCTTCTGGTTTCCATTGCTACACTTTCGCCCTTCTCAATTAAATCAATTTGTCTTTTTATTTCGAAATCAATGGCGCGCTGCACATTGCGAAATGAGTTCATATTTTTCACTTCAGTTCTCTTCCCGTATTCCTTTGCATTTTTTATTCTCACCGAAATATTGGCGTCACAGCGCAATGAACCTTCTTCCATATTCCCGTCGCAAATATCTAAGTACCGAACTAATTTTCGTACTTCATTTAAATAAGCATACGCATCTTCCCCGCTTCTGAAATCAGGCTCGGTAACAATTTCCAACAAAGGAGTTCCTGCTCTGTTTAAATCAATTAAAGTTTCGTGCGGATCAATGTCGTGCAAACTTTTTCCTGCATCTTCCTCCATGTGAATACGAGTGAGATTTATTTTTTTCTCGGTGCCATCCTTTAATTTAAAACTAATAAATCCACCGGTGCAAATAGGCGTTTTGTCCTGCGTAATCTGATAACCTTTGGGTAAATCGGCATAAAAATAATTTTTACGCGCAAACTGATTTTCGTAAGTGATATTTGATCTTGTTGCAATTCCCAATTTAACAGCAAACTCAATGGCGCGTTTATTTACTTTGGGTAAAGTTCCCGGATGCCCAAGCGTAATCACACTTACATTTGTATTTGGCAAGGCGCCATACTCGGCTGCATCGCTGCTGTACATTTTTGTTTTGGTGAGTAACTGAACGTGACATTCCAATCCAATTACTGCTTCGTATTTATCGTAAACGCTCATAAAAATTAGCCTTGTAAATATAATATTAATTGTGGATTCAGAGTGTGTTTTATTTGTTTAAATCTTCTAAAAAATACTAATAAAAAATTGCTCATTTCTTATGAAATTTGCACGTGCAAAATTATCTTGAAGAATTAAATCCCGAACAACGCTTAGCGGTGGAAGCAACTCAAGGTCCGGTAATGATAATTGCCGGCGCCGGCTCAGGCAAAACGCGCGTCCTCACTTATCGCGTGGCGCACATTCTTCATAAAAATAATATCGATGCGTTTAATATTTTGGCGCTTACTTTCACTAACAAGGCAGCTCGCGAAATGAAAAACCGCATTGCCAAAATTGTGGGCGATAAAGAAGCTAAAAATTTATGGATGGGAACTTTCCATTCAATCTTCGCTAAAATTTTACGATACGAAGCTCAAAAAATAGGTTACCCGAATAATTTTACTATTTATGATACCGACGATAGTAAAAGTGTTATCAAAGAAATTTTAAAGCAATTTAATTTAGATGAGAAAGTTTACAAACCTTCATTGGTATTAAACCGGATTTCGGATGCCAAAAATAAATTAATTTCGGCGGCTGCGTATTTAAATAATTCAATTACTCAACAAGAAGATCAGTCGTCGAATAAACCATTGCTCGGACAAATATTTGTGGCCTATCAAAAAAGAAATTTCAAAGCGGGCGCTATGGATTTTGACGATTTGTTGTACAATACAAATTTGCTGTTAAGAGATTTTCCGGATGTATTATTAAAATATCAGAATAAATTCAGATATATTTTGGTAGATGAGTATCAGGACACTAATTTTTCGCAATATGTTATCATCAAACAATTAGCGGCACGTTTTCAAAATATTTGTGTGGTGGGAGATGATGCGCAAAGTATTTATGCTTTCAGAGGGGCGAACATCCAAAATATTTTAAATTTCGAAAAAGATTATCCCGATTTACAAACTTTTAAATTAGAACAAAATTACCGCAGTACAAAAACCATTGTGGGGGCGGCCAATCATATTATTGCCAATAATAAAGAGCAATTTAAAAAAAATGTTTTTACGACTAATGCGGAAGGCGAAAAAATAAAAGTTATTCGTGCGGATACGGATAATGAAGAAGGAAAAAAAATTGCCAATATTATTTTTGAAACCAAAGCACAGGAACAGGCAATGAACAGCGATTTTGCCATTTTGTATCGTACCAATGCACAATCGCGCTCGTTTGAAGAATCTTTGCGAAGATTAAATATTCCGTACAAAATTTATGGCGGACTTTCGTTTTACCAGCGTAAAGAAATTAAAGATTGTCTTTCGTATTTTCGTTTAACGATAAATAATAATGATGATGAGTCGCTGAAGCGGATTATTAATTATCCCGCGAGAGGAATCGGGCAAAGTACCCTCGATAAAATAAGTGTAGCTGCTGCGGAGCACGACTGCAGTATGTGGACCGTTATATCGAACCTTAAAGATTTTAACAGTTCAACAGCGCTCACTGCAGGTTTAGGAATAAACGGCGGCATTAGTTCTAAGATTAGCGATTTTGTAACAATGATAAAATCTTATTCGCTCGCATTGCCATACAAAGATGCTTTTGAATTGGGAAATCATATTGCTGTAAATTCAGGTATTGTGAGAGAACTTTATCAAGATAAAACGCCTGAAGGAGTTAGTAGGTACGAAAATATTCAGGAATTATTAAACGGGATAAAAGATTTTGTGGAACAGGAACGCACGCCGCAGGAAACAGAATTAAATGAGGTGATGAAAGAAAGTCTGCCAAAAGATGAAACCGATGCCTTCGCCAATTCAACAGATAAAGAATTGCGTACGCTGGATGAATTTATGCAGGACATTAGCTTGTTAACTGACGTGGATAAAGATGATAAGAGCGGAAAAGCTGAGGAAAATAAAAATACCGTTTCGTTAATGACCATTCACGCCGCAAAAGGTTTAGAGTTTCCGTATGTGCACATTGTGGGATTAGAAGAAAATTTATTTCCTTCACAACTTTCTTTGAATAGCAGAAGTGATTTAGAAGAAGAGCGCCGTTTATTTTATGTAGGCATTACGCGCGCCGAAAAACGCGCCACTTTAAGTTTTGCCAGCATACGTTACCGTTACGGGAATGTTTTGTATTGCGAGCCGAGTCGTTTTATTGATGAAATAGAAGATAAATATTTAGATTTTCCTAAAGAACCTGAGAAACCTGAATTTTCAGACGAAGCTTTTGGTAAATTCAGAAGCGATTTTTTTGAAAATCCTAAAAATGAAAAAGGTTTTAAAAACATAGCAAAAAATAATCCGACAACAAAAATAAATTTTGTTCCTAAAAATAAATTAGTCCCTTTAAACTCGCGATTTGGAAGCACCGCTACAAAACCCATTGATGTTGAAGTGAACCGTGCTTTAAAAGAGGGCGATGTGGTGTTGCACGAAAAATTCGGACAGGGCACCATCACTCAAACCGAAGGCCGTTGGCCCGAAACAAAAGCTACTATTGCTTTTTTAAATGCCGGTGAGAAAAAATTGCTTCTTAAATATGCTAAATTGAGTTTGGTTTAATATAAATATTTCACGATGAAAGAAATATTTAATTCGAAGTATCGCCCGCTTTTTATTATTAGTTTGCTCATTTATTTATGCACCGCTTTTTTTAGTGAGGGGTATCATCATCCCGATGAACATTTTCAGATTTTCGAATTTTGTAATTATAAATTAGGAAATTCTCCGGCCGCCGATTTGCCCTGGGAGTTTAAAGATCAGATTCGCCCTACTCTACAGCCTACTCTTACCTTCGTAATTTTCAGTATTCTTAAAATTATCGGGCTCACTAATCCGTTTTCGCTGGCTTTTGTTATGCGTGTACTTTCCGCTTTTTTTAGTTGGTATCTTATCTCTTTACTTATTTTATTATTGCAAACTAATTTTAGTACCGAAAAAGGAAAAAAATATTTTATTTATTTAAGTTTGTTTCTTTGGTTCATTCCTTATTGTGGTGTAAGATTTTCTTCCGAAAATTGGGGCGGCTTGCTTTTTTTAACCGCGCTTTATTTAATTTTAAAATATCAAAACAGTGATAAAAAAATAATTCCGTTTATAGTGGCGGGGGTATTATTGGGTTGTTCGTTTTCGTTTCGCTTTCAAATGGCGTTTGCTATTATTGGTTTAGGACTTTGGCTTCTATTTATACAAAAAATAAATTTTAAAAATATTTTAGCGCTCGTTGTTCCAACAGTTATTTCTATTTTTCTTTTTTTGCTGGTCGATTTTTGGTTTTACGGCTCGCCCACTTTAACGCCGGTAAATTATTTTGTGGCCAACATCATTCAAAATAAAGCAGCCGGCTGGGGCACCGAACCGTTTTGGTTTTATTTTACCGATTTTATTTTGCAGGGCATTCCGCCCATCAGCATTGTACTGCTTATACTTTTTTTTATTGGATTATTTAAATCGCGCAAAAGTATTTTTACGTGGACACTAATTCCTTTTTTGGTGGTGCACATGTTTACCGCACATAAAGAATTGCGATTTATGTTCCCCATGATATTTGCTTTTATTTATTTAGCGGCTATTGGATTGGATTCGCTTATTGAAAAACAAAAAATTAAAAAGGTTTGGAATTTTATGATGGTGTTTTGTATTTGGATAAATATGCCGCTGCTTATCATTAAAATGATTAGTCCGGCGCAGGAAGGGGTAAAATATTTTCATTTTCTTTATAATTTTACCGCACAAAATAAAATTACTTTGCTGTGCGACGAAACCGAAATTTATAATGTGGTGGATTTGAATGCAAATTTTTACCGCTCGCCCAATGTAAAATGCATAGTGTTTAAAAACAAAAATGAAATTCCTCAATATTTAAGCGCACAACAGCCCGATTCGATTTATATTTTAGAAAGAAGACTGAGCGATAATTTAAAATTTACCGGCTATTCAAAAATAAAACAATATTCGTTTTTTTGGGATTGGGTGCTCAGTTATAATTTAAACGATTGGCAAAGTCGTGCGCGCATTTGGACGATTTATAAAATGAGGAGGGAAAATTGAATTTCGGAAAGAAAATTTTAATCCACAATCACTTTTCCGGATTGCGCAAAACCTTCCTCATTTTTAATGCTATAGAAATAAACACCCTTGGCCCAGATCTTGGTTTCTACATTTAAATCGCCAACAAATGATTTTTCATAAATTATTTTTCCAAAAACATCCATCACAACAATTGTTTCTTTCGCATTTTTATTTGAGAAGGAGATTGTAAAATGATTGGAGGCGGGATTCGGAAAAATCGAAAACAAGTTATTTTTTTTTAACTCGTTAAATCCCGCAGTACCATTAAAGCATGGTAAATAAAATTTTAAAACCGAATCCATATATGCCGGTACCGTACAGAAACCGTTATGAGGTAAAATAGGATCTTGAATAAAAAAGCCAACGTTTCCGCCATTGGCAATTACCCAATTACTCTTTGCAGAGTTCATTCCCTGGCATCCGGTTGTGGCAATAGCGGTGTCCATACCACCGCAAAACATGGCCCATCTCTTTCCGTTACAAAAAGAATGATTTGTACCCACATTAATTTGCGAATACAGAGTATAGGAGGAATCTGGTTTCCCCGCGTTTGAAAAAATGGTACAAAAATAATTTTTACCACCGGGTTGAACGTCTTTATATTGCAAAGCGTACGATCTTGCAGAGCCTCTGCTAAAGCCATGAAGCATTGCCTTATTGGAAGGATAAGTAATTCTTTTTAAAACTGTATCAATGTAATTGTATAACGTATTATCATCAAAGTAATCATTGGGCGGCACAGTACCCGTTCCTCTATACCATTGTATGGCAATAATACCAACACCATTTGCCATTGCTTTTAAATGCCAATTATAAAATTCATTAAACACATTACTGTTAGAACCATGTAGTGTAATTAATAAAGGAGTAGCTGAAGGTGTTGATGCCACCGGGAACCATTTTAAATAAAACGAATTACCATCGGCTGTTGCCGAAAATTGCGCACCATTTGTAATCGCATAATTACCCCGAAAAGTAGATTGATTATAGGTTTGGGTATATAATGCCTGCGCTACCGGTGGTAACTGCGCTAAAATTTCTGAATTAATTATAAACAGAAATAAAAAGGTTTCTATATAATTATTCCTCATAATGAATTTATTTTTTCAAATATCATGAAGAAAAATACGGTCAAAAAATTTTGTATAGGAAAAGGGTCAAATTATATACGAACACAGTTTATTTTTTCAGAAAATCCTTCTTCACTTGATTTTTATAGGCATCACCAAGGGGGATACGGGTTTTCCCCAAACAAATACTGTCGGTTTCAAGGGTGGTAATTTTGGCAAAATTAATTGTATAGGATTTGTGCACCCGTTTAAATAATTGTTGTGGCAGCAACCCGGTAATACCTTTCAGATTCGTCCTGGTGAGAATGGGCTTTTCGCTATCAATGGTAAATACTTTTACATAATCTTTAAGGCCTTCTATGTAAATAATGTTTTTTAAAAGTAGTTTTATGACTCGGTGTTCTGACCGAATAATAATAACAGGGTCTTCTTCGGGAAAAAATTGTTTCAATTCAAAAATTTCTTTCGCTTTTACACAGGCTTTTTCGAACCGCTCGAATACTATTGGTTTTAAAAGGTAATCTACCGCTGCTACTTCAAAACCTTCCATCGCATATTTATCAAAAGCAGTTGTAAATATTACCATTATTTTATTTAATTCTTTAGCAAATTCCATCCCGCTTTGCTCCGGCATTTGTATATCCAAAAAAACAAGATCTATCGGATTATTTTTCAAAAACTCATTTGCTTTAATGGCAGAATTAAACGTTGCAACGCATTTTAAAAAAGGCACACGTTTAATATTATAGGCAATTAATTCAAGTGCCAAAGGTTCATCATCTACCGCTATACATTTTATTTCGGTCACAAATTCAATCTGAGTTTAATATCGTAAATATTACAGTCGGTTTGAAGTTCTATTGTATAATTATTTTTATAGCAGAGCTGCAATCGCTTTTTCGTATTCTCCAGACCAATTCCTGAAACAATAGAATCAATATTATTTAATTGATGAATGCGGTTTCTTGCTCTCAATTCAAGGTAATTTATTTTGCTTTCAATAGTAATTTCAATGAAATCATCTTCCGAACCCGAAACTCCGTGCTTAAAAGTATTTTCAATAAAACCAACTAATAACAAAGGTTCAATAAAAACAGAACCTTCTTCAATTTTAGCCATATAATTTATTTTGAAATTTTTAGCCAGCCGTAATTTCTGGAGATTGATATAATTATCAATATATTTTATCTCGTTGCTGAGTTCCGTTTTTTCCTGTGTACCCGAATTCAGCATGTAACGCATCAGTTCCGAAAGTGTACCAATGCATTTTTCGGCCTCATCAGGTCTTAAACGAATAAGCGCCGTAATATTATTCAGGGTATTGAATAGAAAATGTGGATTAATTTGCGAACGCAAAAACCGAATCTGTGCCAAACGGTTTTGTTCTTCTAGTTTTTTTTGAATGATAGTTTGATTAAAATAATCGAGCGTTAAACGAAATGCGGTACTTACAGCGTAAATCTGAATTAACGGAATTATACTAAAGAACATTGGCCCCGATAATTGGCGCGAATTAAATAGCCAGCCTTCCACTATTCCGCCGCTTAAGAATACAACTATAAGCGCCGCCAGAACAATAAAAACATACTGACCAAGTCCTTTTTGTTTTAATATTTTAGGAATAAAATAAAAATAATTGAAATAAAATAAGGCTAAATAAAAAAAATGTCTTCCTAAAAACCGAAATAAGAATTCATTATTTGAAAACTGTTCGGGATTATTATAAACCGGAAGCAAAATGAATAAGAGCCACAAAACAAATTGAAGTGAAAAAGATATAATCTTGGCTCTCATTAATTTTGTAAAGGTAGAAATATATGAATGGTATCGTTAGCTAGTATATTTTAAGTCTGTTTTTGTATACTAATTTATAAAAACAATTACTATTTCATCGATTTCCCAAAATAATTTAATTTGATATACAAAATAATGGCTTTTGTACATTCTAAAGTGTATTTTAGTAAACATGAATTATAATTGAAGAAAAAAAAATGAAATCATTATTTATACTTTTACTATCAGGAGTTTTTTCGTTTAATTTTTATGCGCAAACCGGTCCATGGCAATCACCCTTAAAAATATGTACTGGAGCAAGCCCAACCATATTTAATGCAGCTACTGTATTTCAGGATTCATCCGGAGTTCCAAGTGTAATTCGCAAAGGCACAGCTTCAAGTGATACTCTTATGGCTGCGCTGCAATGGTTTCCTGCGCCTATGTTCAGTACTTATTGGGATAAAGTGGCGATAAAATTTTCGTATAACGGTGGAACAACATGGACAACACCAACTACTTGCACTTTTGTTGGTTTACCCGTAGGTTATCAAAGACCCTTTGATCCATCATTGGTTCAAATGCCGAACAAGCAGATTCGAATATATTTTTCTTGTGGCGTGAATAGTCCACCACCCGGCGGTATAGATTCTTATTCGGGATTATCTAATGATGGAATTACGTATACATTTGAACCCGGACCGAAATATAACGACGCGAGTAAAAATGCCATTGACCCAAGCGTTGCTTATTTTGGCAGCGCTTATTATTATAATTCGTGGACGGGAACGAATACCAACGGTGCCTTTAGGGCCACTTCGAATAACGCCACTTCTTTTACCGTTCAAACAGTATTCCCTTACGACGGTACACATTTGTGGTTAGGAAATTATATGTTAGATGGTACAACAATGCGATTTTACGGTTGTGGATCTAATATATGGATGAATTCGACAACTGATGGAACCACCTGGGCAGGCTATAGCAATACGAATGCATCGATGGGTGCCGACCCGGCAGTTGTGAGAAATAAAGCGGGAACATACATTTTAATTTACACCGGGCCGCCCAACTTAACGGGTGTTCAGGAAAATATTAAACCAGAAGAAAATTTTATTATTTATCCGAACTCTTTCAGCGAAAGTTTTACCATTAGCAGAAAAGACGGAAATGATAAATTAAATATTGAGATTTTTGATAGTAACGGGAAAAAAGTTTTTACCGGAAATGTATCGAAAGATAATTCATCTACTACAATTGATCTTGCGTTATTATCGGCGGGTTTTTATTATTGCACAGTAAGTAGCAAAAGCGGCTCGTTTACAAAACGGATTATTAAAAATAATTGATTCACTTTATCGTGTTTTTAAACCCAGATTATGCATTAGAAAAAACATAAGGTGGTGCTTTTTTAGGTATGGTATCAAAGACAGCTGCTAACATGGAAAACAAGATGTTTTTTTGAGATTAGATTGTTTTCAAACAAGAATTAGTATTAGTTTTCCCTAGTTTAAGCAATATGGATAAAACATTAATAATAGGTAAGGGTGTTTAACTATGAATGTACAAATTGACCTGAAGACGTAAAGATAATAATTGCTTTTTCCACGTAATTAAGGATTCTTAACACAACGAATATACATTCCGTCGCCGACACCAGCCCCTCCGCGATCATTTAGATTTGATTTATTATTATTAATATATCTATCGTCTGTTAAGTTGTTGGGCGCGGCCTCCCACCATGCGGCTATAGTTCCAATACTTGAGAAACTCCCTGCACTTATAAAACCACCTGGTAAGCCATTAAAGTTATATTGATTTGTTGGCGTAAATGGGGATGTAGGATTAATCCAACCCATAGTACTTGCAAGCGAATTACCTGCTATAGCTTTTCCACCAACAGCAATCGCAAGATTATCCCAATCTGCCGAAGTAGCCACATGCCAACCTAAAGGGCAGACACTGTAACTACTTGTAATAGTATATACATTATATAAAGCTCCATAATTTTGATTATTAGGGTTCCAATTGTACCAACAATATTCCGGGACTGTGGTTGCGGTCCAGACACTTTTTATAGTTGTAGTTGCGATTGAAATAGTAGAAGTAGTTGTATTAAACATACTTGTTGTTGTCAAATTATTAATCATCCAGTTTTGTGTATTAGCTGTTGTTGTATTTGTAATTTGAACGTAAGGGTAATAATTACCATCTCCATCTGCCGAAGTAAATCCAATTGGAGTACTAGTATAAGAAAGGCAACCTACACCTGAAGGAGTTAGAATTACGTTATAAAACTTGGAAATATCAGTTATCGCATAAGAAGAATTAGTAAAGGTACCGTTTGCGTTCGCGTAGTTATTGTTGTAAGTTGCGCTTTGCTGCCATTGGCAATTGACATCTGTAATTGAAGGTATAGGATTAGCTTGAAAATTTAAGGAGGTTGAAAGAATAGAGGAAAGACTAACGGTTACCTGTTGTTTGTTAGAAATATAAGTATAATAAGTTTGATTGCTAGTCGAGCGCACTACATTTGAATATGTTGGCATTGAATAGCTGGCAATTCTTTGATAATATATTTGCGTAGGAACCGTTACAGTAGGTACAACAGCAGTGTAATTTTGATTTGTACCAAGGTCTCCATTTGCACCTAAAGGAACATTTGTAAATGTACCTGAAATACCTTGACTACATTGCCATTGATAAGTATATGTTGCTGATGAAGGAGCACCTTGTGGAGCTGATCCTGTAAATGTAGCAGCAGTTATGGTTCCGCATATTACAGGCCCCCCGCTCGATATAGTATTATTGCTTATATTAGGTAAACTTTGGGTAGTGAAATGTATAGGTGTCGAATAAACTACTTTCTTGGCACCTCCTTCAAAAGACCGATTTGTATAAAATATAAATGCACGCGCGTAATAGGTTGAATTGGGTTTCAATAAGGCCGTTTGCGAATTCGGAATATTATTACACAGGCCTCCATCGCCAATTGTAATAGTTTCACCAAGGGCACGCGAAAGTCCACTAGAAAATTTCATTTGTTTTGTGGGCAATATAAAATTATTAGGCCACTGGCCTTCTCCAAAGTGGAAGTCATAATATTTGTCCTGGTCAGACCAAACAACACCAACTGCATAAATCACGTTAACGGAAGAAAATGCATTTATATATGAATAATTAAAGCTAAAGGAAGCCTCGTTTGAATTAACTACTAAAGAGTTTTGGTCAATATTTATAGCATAAACATCCTGAGAAAATGCGTTACAACTAAATAACATTAAAATGCTTACGTATAGAATTATAATTGTTTTCATATTTATCAGTTAATTTTTTACTTGATAGTATTATATCTAATGCATCTAACGGAGTATTCTGCCTGCAAATTACTTTGATTTGGTAAAGGTGTAACCTTAATTATCCTACTTCTTCCCTTAACTAATTCAAAATAAGTGCCCTGATGTACAAGGTTATTGTTTATAATACCCCACCATTTGCCGTAACTACCCTTACCCCTATATTGTACTGCCCCTGATGATTTTACAATACCTTCTCCCCCTATTGTTGCATTAAAATTGTAATTATTCGTAATACTATTTGCATTTTGCAAATCATTAAAGGATTCTAAAACAGTACCAGCGGAGTTAAACCCTTCACAGGCATTTATTAATGATGTCAAATCTGTTTCATCGGCTACTTTCCAGCCGATAGGGCAAACATTTAAGTTAGCTGAAATAGCATAATTATTATACAGAGCCCCATAATTTAATGCGTTAGCAGGGTTAGTGTGGTACCACGAAGAGTTAGCCGTATATGTTGGAATAGGAGTTAAAGTATTGTTCGTTGGGGTAAATGTATAATTGTTGATAACTGTTTTCCCATCATTAAATTTTGTGGCTCTTAAATTATTCATAATCCAATATTGATTACTAGTATTTATAACAGGATATATATTACCATCTCCATCAGGTGGGCTTACATAAATAAAATTGCTTCTAAATGCCGGGCAATTATTATTGTAATTTATAATTGCATAATAAACATGATTACTATTACTACCATTTGTATACATTGGGATGGTAACCCCGTTCATTCCTAAACCTAAAAGAGGGGTAATTGTGGCGCTTGAAGAAGCTATTGTAGGAGTGCCCGGAATTAAGATTGAAAGAATGCTATCTGCCCAGGAAACCTGATAGTTGTTAGGGCCGTTTGTCCCAAGACCAATTTGCAGAGATATGCCGCCGTTTGGAGCAGAATTTTGATAAATATTAATAAGAGGTTTATAACCTTTGGGAAGGAAAGTTACCTTGACGATATTACTAGTATCTCTCTGACTACCTGATTTAACAATACGCCTTAAAAGATAGGAAGGAGCAGTTCCTCCGGGATGGCTAAATCCGCCAGTTGTATAAGTTTGTGCAGTAGGATTACCTAGTTGCGGTACATTCCATGTATTTCCATTATCATAAGATTTTTCCCATTTATAAGTGTAAGTTCTATTTCCTCCTGTTGGTAAAGAACCACTAATATGCTGTGCTGCATATGAGTATTCTCTTATTTCGCACATAAATAAATTATTATCTGAAATTATATTATTTTGAATAGATGGATGAGGTGCCTTTTTGGTTTTAAATGTTAATATATTTCCTATAGCATAAGGCAAATTTGGCAAATTGGGAAATATTACATAATGATTCCACACTGATTGTGGCACCTGTCCTTGATAAAATTGAAAACCCACAACATACCTTACATAATAAGTGGTGTTCGGTATTAAATTTTTAAATTTAATTTTTGTAAAAATGCCATTATCTTGATCACCGTACCAAGCGGGACAGGTAGTATTTTCAAAAACAATAGAAGTCGTGTCTAGAACACTGAGATTTGTATTACAAACATTATTACAATTTGTGCTCCAGGCCGCAATGGCTATTACCCTAAAAGGACGGTTCCATGAACAATTTTGATCAACCGAACAAGCCCAGCCATTTAATACAGCAGAAGTATCAGTTATATGTGAAACAGAATCGGTATGAACATAAAATATTCCACCTGTCCCATAGTTGTCTCCCGAATTACAACCGGGAGGATAAGTGTTTTGAGAAAAAGATTTTTGAAAAAAAAGTATTATAAGCAAAAAAATAAAATTAACCTTCATAGAGTATTCATTTAATGCCAAATATAATACTAATAAATCCGAATCAAAATTTTTATTTATCCATAGTATTAAAGGTTTTCGTTCAATCCCATCGCTAAATTCATTGCTGATTTTTATTGCGCTGAATTAAAAATAGTAATCGAAATAGATGGTTCAATTCACGAACGCGACGATATTATTAAATATGATTTAGAATGGGAAAGTTATTTAAAGAATTTCGGATTAAAAGTTTTGCGTTTTAAGAATGAGGATGTTTTTTTGAATCCGGAGATTATTGAAAAAGCAATGAGAGAGATTTTGGGGAAGTGAAAAAGCTTTTCGTCTCCGAACGACCTCATCCGTCACGCCGCGGCGTGACACCTTCTCCTTCAGGAGAAGGATTGCATTTCTTTCTTCAGAAATTTTGCAGTATGCCCTATTTTTGTTTTTATTAATTCTTCGGGCGTGCCGGTAAATAAAATTTCGCCGCCACCTTTGCCGCCCTCCATTCCTAAATCAATTATATAGTCGGCTACTTTAATAATATCCATGTTATGCTCTATTACTAAAACCGTGTTGCCGTTATCCACTAATTTATTTAAAACTTCCAGTAAAATTCTAATATCTTCAAAATGTAAACCGGTTGAAGGTTCATCTAAAATATAAAATGTATTTCCGGTATCGCGTTTGCTTAATTCAGTTGATAATTTTACACGCTGCGCTTCTCCTCCGCTGAGTGTTGTTGCCTGCTGACCCAAATTAATGTATCCCAAACCAACATCCTGCAAAGTTTTTATTTGACGGTAAATATTCGGAATGTTTTCAAAATAAATACAAGCCTGGTCAATCGTCATATTTAAAACATCGCTAATTGATTTGCCTTTGTATCTAACTTCAATTGTTTCTCTGTTATATCTTTTACCGTTGCATTCGTCGCAATGCACATACACATCGGGTAAAAAATTCATTTCAATTGTTTTTACTCCCTCGCCGCCACAAGTTTCGCAGCGGCCGCCTTTTACATTAAAAGAAAAACGCCCCGGTTTGTATCCGCGAATTTTTGATTCAGGTAGTTCGGCAAATAAATTTCTTATGTCGGCAAAAACATTAGTGTACGTTGCCGGATTACTGCGCGGTGTTCTTCCAATTGGCGATTGATCTATTTCAATTATTTTATCAATATTTTCAATTCCTGTTATATTTTTATAAGGCAAAGGCTTTTTCTCGGCATTATAAAAATACGCCGATAAAATCGGATACAAAGTTTCATTTATTAAACTCGATTTACCGCTGCCGCTTACGCCTGTAACACAAATAAATTTTCCCAAGGGCAAATCCACCGAAACATTTTTTAAATTATGTCCGGTACAACCTTTAATAGAAATTTTTTTGCCGTTACCTTCTCTGCGTTTTTTTGGAAGTTCGATTTGTTTTTTTCCGTTAATGTATTGCGCCGTTACTGTATTTAATTTGAGCATTTCTTTTGGCGTACAGCCCGCTACAATTTTTCCGCCGTGTACGCCTGCGCCAGGGCCAATATCAATCACGTAATCGCTTTCCACAATCATATCTTTATCGTGCTCAACAACAATTATGCTGTTACCAACGTCGCGTAAATTTTTTAATGATTCAATTAGTCGCGCATTATCGCGCTGATGCAAACCAATGCTTGGCTCATCTAAAATATATAAAACACCAACGAGCTGTGAACCAATTTGTGTTGCTAAACGAATGCGCTGTGCCTCGCCCCCGCTTAACGACCGTGAGGAACGATTAAGAGTAACATAATTTAATCCCACTTCCAATAAAAAATTAATTCGTTCGCGAATTTCTTTTAATACTTCTTTGGCAATTGTGTTTTGATGTTTAGAGATTCGTTTTTCGATGCCGTTAAACCAATCGTACAAAACAGAAATATCCATTTCGGATAATTCAGAAATATTTTTGTCGTCGATTTTAAAATACAGCGCTTCTTTTTTTAAGCGAGTGCCGTTACAAGCAGTACAATTTATTTTATTGGTGAATCCTTGTATCCATCTATACGTTGCCGGCGAAGGATTATCTTCGGCCTGCTTTACAATAAAATTAGCAATACCTTCAAATGTTATTCCGTAACCATTCGCGTTAGTATCGGTTTTTACTTTTATTAATTCGTCGCTACCAAACAAAATAGCATTTACTGCTTCTTGCGACAATTCTTCGAAAGGGGTATTTAAATCAAAATCGTGCAATTCGCCTATGGCTTCAATTTGTTTAAATATCCAAGTACCGCTTGCATTTCCTAAAGGAGAAATTGCTCCTTTTTTAATTGAGAGTTTTGGGTTGGGAACAATTTTATTAATATCGATTTCGGAAATTTGGCCGAGTCCATTACATTTAGCACAAGCACCATAAGGCGAATTAAAGGAAAATAAATTGGGAGCGGGCTCGTCGTAAGAAATTCCGCTGCCGGCACACATGAGTGAGCGTGAGAAAAAGACGGGCTTCTCAGCCTCACCCCGCCCCTCTCCAAGGGAGAGGGAGTGCTTTGCGCCGGCTTTTTTTGCTTTTAATTTTTCGTGTTCAACAACCATAATCGTTCCTTTACCTTGTTTCATGGCCGTTAGGAGCGATTGATTTAATCGTGACTTATCGTTGGCATTTATTTCCAAACGGTCAATCACCACTTCTATATCGTGAATTTTGTATCGGTCGACCTGCATTTTTGGAGTGATGTCTTTTATCACTCCATCGACTCTTATTTTTAAAAAACCTTTTTTACGAACATCTTCAAATAATTCGCGGTAATGGCCCTTACGGCCTTTAACCACGGGCGCGAGCAAATTTATTTTTTTGCCATTAAATTTTTCTAATATTAATTCAACAATCTGATCATCGCTGTAACGCACCATTTTTTCGCCGGTAACATACGAGAACGCATCGGATGCGCGAGCGAATAATAATCGGAGGAAATCGTAAATTTCTGTAATCGTTCCCACAGTAGAGCGCGGGTTTTTGTTTACTGTTTTTTGTTCGATGGAAATAACGGGACTTAATCCGGAAATTTTATCTACGTCGGGTCTTTCTAAACTTCCTAAAAACTGGCGAGCGTACGAAGAAAAACTTTCAATATAGCGGCGTTGTCCTTCGGCGTAAATAGTATCAAAGGCCAATGACGATTTTCCGCTGCCGCTTAAGCCGGTAATTACAACCAGTTTATTTCTGGGAATAGAAACAGAAATATCTTTTAAGTTATGCTCACGTGCGCCAACCACTTCAATTGTTTCTTCTTCAACTTCACTATATGAGTTCGGTAACTTAGTTTCCACAATTTATTTTTTTTTGATATTGATATTTAATTTTGTTCCGGGCTTTAATGCCAATGTATCTTTAATATTATTCCAATCTTTTAAATTAGTTTCGCTTACTTCATAAAACTCTGCAATTTCCTTTAAATTTTCATTTTCACCAACAATGTGTGTAATGTTTTGAATAGAAACGATAGAATCAAACATTACCTTTTTACTCAACGAATCAGTTTCCTCTTTCCCCAACAAATCATTATAATACGCCGAGTAATCGCCGTTATTTTTTTTAGGAATTTTAAATTCGTAAACATGTTTATCGGTATTACTTAAATTTTCTTGGAGCAACCAGGGGTTAAATAATTTTACTATAACAACATTTGAATTAATACTTTTAGCAAAATGTTTTAGATTAGTTATACTTGAATCGACTTTAATAATTTTAACCGGTATTTTATTAAAATATTTTAATGCTTTTTTTTGAATACCAAAATGTTGGGGGTTGGCAAATAATGTTTTGTAGGCCAAAATACGATACACAAAACTTCCTGTTTCTTTATTGAGCATTAAATCGAAATAATTATTTGATTTTTGTTTTGTTAATTCGTTTTGTATTCCACCAATTCCTAAATTATACGCAGCCGCGGCGAGCGTCCAGTTTTTAAAAACGCCAAATGCTTCTTTAATTAATTTACAGGCTGCCGTGGTCGATTTTTCTACATCTAATCTTTCATCAACATTTTTATTAACGATTAAACCATAATTTAAAGCCGTGGAAGGAACCAGTTGCCAAAAGCCCGCCGCACCCATTGGAGAAGTAGCATTGGTTAAATGGCTTTCTATTACCGCCACGTATTTAAAATCATCCGGAACACCTTCGCGTTTTAAAATGGGTTCAATGTAGGGAAACCATTTTTGCGCTTTGTCAAAAAAAAATGCAGCACTGCTTTTCCAATAACGGTTACTAAAAAATTCGTCGTCTAAATTTTCTTTGATGGCATAATCGTTAATAGGAATTTTTTCTCCGCAAAAATCCAGGTTACGGGGAATGTTTAATCCAAAAACATTAAAATTATTATTGCGGTAAGCCGGATAATTATCTTTGGCATTGTAAAAAAAGTATCCCATAATAATTCTTACCGACAAAAATATTACCAATAAAAATATTATTTTGCAATACTCTTTTTTATAAGAAACTAATTGCGATTTTATTGCCGAGAAATTCACTCTTTATGCGTTAAGGTATTTATATACAAAGCTATAAATACCAAAGCTATAAACGAAATGCAAACCCATAAAAGTGTATAAGAAAATGATAAAATAAGGTTATACGCCAAGCAAATTCCAAAAAACGAAATGAATAAATACAAAATAGCAATTCTTTTTTCGGTAACGCCTTTAAAAAATAAATAATGCGTGGTATGATCTTTGCCACCAATAAAAGGCGAATTGCCTTTAATGATTCTGTTAATTACCACTGTAATTGTATCAACAATGGGTAATAAAAAAACCAGACCAACCAATACAAAATGAATTAATTTATAATCGAACTGAGTAGTGGCAGCCGTAATGTTCCAACAAAAATGAATGGCGCCTGCTCCTAAAAAAACACCCAGAAACTGACTCCCGGTATCGCCCATAAACATTTTTGAAGGATGGAAATTATAAATTAAAAAACCAAGTAAAGAAGCCAATAAACCAATGGATAATATCGAGAACGGGTGCAGTGTTTGCTTAAGCGAAATATTGATGACAATAAAAAAAGTACTAATGGCTATAGAAACCAAAGTGGTAATGCCATCCATGTTATCGAGCATATTTAATGAATTCATAATTCCCACTATCCACATAATGGTAATGGCCATATTTAAAAAATCGTTTTCAAATATTTTGATATAGGTGCCGGTGAACAATAAAATAAGCGCGCAGGTAATTTGCGTTAAAAATTTTAATAAGGGCTGAGTATTAAATGCGTCATCGGCTAATCCCATTAAAAAAGCCAGCGTACACGAAATTAATATGCCTGTTAATTTAATGCGGTAAGCGTAATCTAAGGTTTGCAATAAATTAAGAAAGATGTACGACAATAAAAATCCTACAAAAAAAGAAATGCCGCCCAATGAAGGTTTTATTTGCGAATTCCATCTTACTTCATCGGCATTTTTTCCGCGGTCGCCCAAGGTTTGTGCAAATTTTAAAAGAATACGGTTGATAAGTACCGAAAAAATAAAACTAATAAAAAAAAACACGGTTAAAATTAAAGGAATATTTTCGGAGAGATGAAACATTAAAATTCGCTTTTAAATGTTTTAAAAGGTTTTCCATTAAGGTCTTTTTCTGATAAAATCGGGTTTTCGAAATTCCATTTTATTCCAATGGAATCGTCGTTCCATTTAATGCAATCTTCAGAGTTTTTATTATAAAAATTGGTGCACTTGTAAGAAAAAATAGTATTGTCTTTTAAAGTTAAAAACCCGTGAGCGAATCCTTCAGGGATGTACATCATCCATTTGTTTTCTTCGGTTAATTCAGTTCCAAAAAAATTTCCGTACGTAGGAGAGTTTTTTCTAATGTCAACCGCTACATCAAACACAGCACCCGTAATGACCCGCACTAATTTACCCTGAGCAAAAGGCGGATTTTGAAAATGCAATCCACGCAACACGCCTGTATGAGATAGAGATTGATTGTCCTGAACAAACTGAAGGTTTAATCCGTTTGATTCGAATAAATTTTTATTATAGCTTTCCAAAAAATATCCCCGGTTATCGGCGAATACTTTTGGTTTAATAACCCACAATCCTTCTATGCCGGTATTTACCAGTTCCATAATTAATCGTGAAGTTCGATTTTAGACTTTTTACGTTTTTTCCTTTTCTTATTGCTACTATCATCACTATAATAACCCGAACCATAACCGTATCCATAACCGTAACCATAACCATAATTATATCCATACAACCGTTTTCCGATATCAACACCATTTAATACAATGGCTAAATTAACAACATTGTTTTCGTTTCGTAATCTATCTAAAATTTGCACAAAAGATTTTTTGGAATAGTCGGCTCTTAAAACATAAATAGGATAATCGGCAAATTTAATTGTAAGGAGACCGTCAGTAACCAAACCTACGGGCGGATTATCAATAACGATATAATCGAATTGTGTTTTAAGATATTCCACCACTTCGATTAAGCGTTTACTCATAATTAATTCGGAAGGGTTCGGCGGAATTGGTCCGGCCGTAATAAATTTAAGATTCTCGCTGGTACTTTGATGGTAACATTCGTCAATGGTATTTATATTGGTTAAAATGGTACTCATTCCTTTATCATTATTCACCTGAAATCCTTTATGAATTCGGGGCTTACGCATATCCAAATCAATAATTACCACTTTTTTATTTGTGAAAGCCAACACACCGGCAATATTTATCGCCACAAAGGTTTTTCCCTCTCCCGAAATAGTAGAGGTAATTGAAATTACTTTCGGACCTTCTTCATTATTTATAAACTGCAAATTAGTACGAATGGTTCGGAAGGCTTCTGTAATGATGGCACGGGGGTTTTTATCAACTATTAATTGCGACACAGGAATTTCTTGTTCAAATTTTGGAACAATTCCGAGCACGGCAATACTGGCGTTGGTTTGTTTAATAATTTCGTTGAGTGATGAAATTTTATCGTGCAATATGTAACGGAAAAACACTAATCCCAAACTTAACATTACCGCCGAAAGCATAGAGGCAAAAAGTGCATTTTTACGACTGGGAGAAACGATGGCGCCTAAATCGAGTGCTTTTTCTAAAATAATATTTTGCGAAACAAAACCCGCTTTCGAAATAGAAAATTCAGTTTTCTTTTCGAGTAACATGGTGTAATATTTTTCGCTGATAGAATACAAACGGGTGAGGCGTGTGTGCTCTACTTCGTCTTCAGGATTTTGCTGAAATTTAGATTTATAATCGACCGATTTTCCGAGAAGGTTTTTATATTGTGTTTTGTATTTAAGTTTTACTGCGTCTAAGCTGGCCACCAATAATTTTTTTTGGTTTTCGAGTTGAAAATTTATTTGGTCGATATTTGTTGAACTTGGTTTAACCATAAACAGCAAGTTTTCTTTCTCCAATAAAAGTTTTTGTATGTTTTGAGTTATGTCTTTAATAATATTTTCATACTCTGTACCTCCCAGCAAAGAAATCAACTCATAAATATCAATGCCTTTGTTTTTAAAAATGTTTTGCTGAATTTCATCAATAATTTTCTCCTCCATCTCCACCTTCAGCATTTGCTCTTCTATATTCGAATACCGCACAAGGTTAGAACTTAAAATAATATCCTTTTCATCATTTACGTTTCTGCTTTTTTTGAAGGCTTGCAAATTACTTTCTGCGCTTTTTAAATCGAGGTATACCATGCTCAATTGATTATTGATAAATTCTAAAATATTTTTAGAACTTTCGCTTTTACGCTCTATGTCGTAAGTAATATACTCGTCGGATATAGCGTTAACAATGTCGCGCGATTTTAAAGGATTAACATCATTAACAGTTATTAAAATGGTTTTGGCCAGATCGTTTAATAAACGAATAGTAACTTTACCCTGTAATTCGGAAGTGACGTTATCCTTATCTTTAATTACAAAATAAGTTTTAGAATTAATTACAATTCCCGCCAAAGCCTCATTCTTAGTATATCCCGGATTTAAATATACATTAACATCCATGTCGTCGTTTTTAAACCAGGTGCCTGTAATAAAAGTAATATTTTTAATAACACCTCCTGAAGTGTATTGAATGTTACCACCTGCGGCGCCCGGATTAAAAGTGACATAAAAATTACTATTATATAAATAAGAATTTTTCATATTTATTTTCACCAGATACGGCGAACCTGTATACAATTCGTTGCTCTTAAAAGTTCCTTCATTAAAATAACACGACTCAATTTCCAATCGGTCAACCACCCGCTTTAAGAAAATGCGCGAACGAATTTGTTCCACTGCTTCGGCAATTTTATTATTGTTCCCATCCATCTGGCTAATTTGCAAAATCTGCGTGGCATCGTTTTTATCGTTAATCTGAACCACCGTTTTAGACTCGAACATTTGCTGACTGTATCGTAAATACAAAAAACCAACGGTACAGGTAACGGCAAAAAATAAAATAATAAAAAAACGGCTTTTGTAAAAAAGATGGAAGAACAAGCCAATATCGATGGTACCGCTAAAACGCTCTACCCGATTTTTATAACGGTCGCTTTCATTATCAATTTGCGCGTTTAACATTTCTTATTTTGTTCTAACCAAAGTATAAATTAAAAATGTGGTGGAAATTAAAGTTACAAGAGGAGTTAACTCCGTTACTAAAGTTCTTGCTAAACGGTATCGGGGTTCTACATAAATAATATCATTTGCTAATACGCGTGTATTGCCGGCTGCCAATCCATCAATGTGCGATAAATCCATAATAAAAACCTGAGGTTTTGTGTCGTTAATGGTTCTCAATAATTTTACTTTGTATGCTTTTGAATCTTCGGTTAAACCGCCCGCTAAGGCAATTGCTTCTATAACGGAAGTATTGTTATTGGATAATGTAATTGATTTTGCTAAACCTCCGTTGCCGGGAAATACGATTACCCGCTTATTGGTAACTTTTAAACTAACAAAAGGTTTAACGTAATATTCGGCATACTTGTCTTCCAAAAATTTCTCTGCTTCTCTCAACGACATTCCCTCCAGTTTAATATTCCCAATCATTGGAAGTTTCACGGTTCCGTCGGTTTCAACCATTACATCCAAATCATTTCTAAAAGCAGTTGCATTAATGGAGTTTGCAAGGTCAATTAGTTTAAATCCGTCGTTAGTAAAAACCCGGTATTGAATCGCATCATTATGAGCAATTCTATAATTTAATTTAGAAATAGAATCCGAAAGCAAAGCATAAACATAATTTTTGGGAGTTCTTAACATTAAATTCGACCGGATAATTTTGCAGGACGATAAACCCATTAAACAAATCGGAATCAGTAATATCAGTTTACGCATAATTGTGTTTTTACAAAGATAAAATATATAGGGCAATTTATACTATGATTAAATTGATTTTTGTGATTAAATGATTTGAATAATGGGTATTGTGACGGGAGTATTGTGCCCTCAATCCCTTTAGTCCCTTTAATCCCTTCAACCCATTCACTCTTTTTGCTTCATTTTCCGTATTTTTTCGCATTTATCTGGGGTATTCTATTCTAACGTGGTACATATTTATAAGTCGCTTTTTAAATATTTTTTTAACTAAAGTTATGTCTTTAAAAGTAATATCGGCATTAATAAACTGGTTTTCTTTTACCTTATAATCAATTATTTTATCTACCAAATCGTTAATGGCTAAGGCATCGTATTTCTTCAAACTTCTGGAGGCGGCCTCTACCCCATCGGCCATCATTAAAACCGCCGTTTCCTTGCTAAAAGGTATGGGTCCGGGATACCTGAAAACTTCTTCATTCACCTCTTCACCCAGATGCTCATTTCTAAAATTATTCAAAAAAAATCGAACGGTAGTAGTGCCGTGATGAGTTCTTATAAAATCGATAATTTGCTCAGGTAACTTATGTATTTTGGCTCGTTCGATACCTTTTATAACGTGCGAAATAATAATTTTTGCGCTCTCTTCGGGCAAAATTTCGCTGTGCGGATTTACTTCCCCAATCTGATTTTCGGTAAAATAACGCGGATTATCAATTTTACCAACATCGTGGTACATGGCGCCCGCTCTAATTAATAACGAATTACCGCCAATGTGAAATACAGCTTCTTCTGCTAAATTAGCTACTTGCAATGAGTGCTGAAAAGTGCCCGGAACTTTTTGTGATAATTCGCGAAGCAAGGGCGCGTTTAAATCGCATAATTCCATTAGTGTGAAATCGGAAATAAATCCGAAAGTTTTTTCGGCCAGAAAAATAAACGGATACGCCAATAAAATTAAAATTGAACTAATTACAAATGGTAAATAAAATATTTTTTGCGACAACACTTTTTCGTTGCCGTTTATTAAATTATACGAAACATAAGCCGCCATATAAAAAGTTAATACTACCATGGCCGAAATAATAAGTTCTTTTCGCTTGCGCATTTCGGCTACACTAAAAACGGTTCCCATGCCGGTTACCAATTGTACAAAAACAAATTGAAATCTCTCGGTGGCAAAAAATGAGCAAAGTAAAATGCAAATCAAAAACGTAAATAAAGCGGTGCGGCTGTCAAAAAAAATACGAATTAAAATGGGCACCAAAGCAAATGGCAGCGACCATAAAAATAAAACACCGTAAGGCGCTACTTTAGCGGTGATGACAGTGGCTAAAATAACTACTAAAAAAATAAAAGTTACCTGAGAATTTTGCCCGAAAATATTTCTTCTGAAAAAAGCAAGATACAGCATTAATATGGCCAATACCATTGCTGATAAAATAATCCGGCCAAAAATATTAAACCAATTATTTTCAACAAAATTATTTTGTTGCGCTAAATACGTATTTACAATTTCTCTTTTTTCGGTTGTAATATCTTCAAATTGTTTTATTAAACAATCGCCGGATTTGTAATTAGATTTATATAACGAAAGGCTTTGAATGTTTTCGTTAAGATTTTTTTCTGTGAAATGTTTGTCAAAAAAAATAGTGATAGAAATGTATTTCAAACAAACGTCAATTATTTCTTCCTTAGCGGGATTATCGCGTAAATTTTTTTGAAAATAAGCCATCGCATCATTTAAGGTATAAAAATTATAATACATGGCTTGTTCGGCCACCCCATTATTAATTACAAAAATATTTTTTAATTTATTTTGGGATATTGAGCCGGTTGAAATATCTAATTGCTCGATAATGCCTTCGGCATAAACTGTATCGAGTAATTGAAACGCTAATTTTAAATTGGCCGAATTTTTTTGGGAAGCAATCAGGCTTTTTAATTCGGTGAGATTATTTTCTTTTTCTTCTGTTTTCGTAACAAAATACAGCGCCGAAGAATTTATTATTTTTGCTTGTTCATTCTTAAATGAGGCATCGTCTTTTTTAATAAAAATATCCACCTCGGTAATTAAATCTTTATACGGCCAAATTTTTAATCCTTTAATTGAATTGATGGAGATTTTATTTTCGCCTATACCTTTGGGCAAAAAATAAGCTATAAGCAAAATCGAAAAAAAGTATAATGCTATTTTATAAACAAGCGAATGCTTATCGCGCAGTATATTTAAAATGTTCACTTATACAAAGTAAAAACAATGCGCTATACCCAATAGGGCCAATCTTCATTATTATTAACACCGTGATTTTAATTAAGGAAGGGTTTTACCTCAACAAACTTAAATGCCCTTTTAATTGATGTTGCTCGTCATTAATATTAAAACTAACAACATAAAAATAAACGCCGTTACTGCAAGCTTCACCGCTCATTGTATGCCCATCCCATTTTATCGCGGGCGTTGAATAACTACTAACAGTTGAATAAACCGGCAAGCCCCAGCGATCATAAATATTCATTGTAAAATTTTTAATGTGATGGTTTATTGCACTAAAATTAATATACCAAGTATCATTTACCCCATCGTAGTTTGGGGTAAAAATATTTGGTGCGGTAAAAGTTGGGATGCAATCATCAATGGTAATTTTCACAGAATCGTTGCTTACAAAACTGCACTCCTTCCTTTGTAAATTATAAATTGTTGCAACTGTTGGGTTGGCAATTGGTGTTGCGCAATTGGTGCAACTTAAACCCGCTGCCTGCAACCAAACATAACTTGTAAAAGACAAACTATCCTTTGTGCCAATTTGAATAGCATCACCTAAACAAATAATTGTATCATTACCGGCTCTGGCTTGCGTTGTTGGCGTTATAATACTTACAATAACACTATCGCTTGTTGTAATACTGCATTGTTGTTTGGTTAAATAATATTTTGTTGTTACTAAGGGTTTGGCAACAGGGTTGGGGCAATTAGTACAACTCAGAGTTGACTGCCACCCGCCTACCGAACCCTGCCAACTGTAAGTAGCATCCCAAGCACTATCGGTTCCTAAAATTACACTGTCGGCCGCGCATTTTTTAATAACAGCAAGACCCGCATCTGCATTACCAATTTCTACAACACTAATATCATCAATATAATATAGCGCACCATCATATCCACTTACGTTTATTAGTGGCTTTATTTGTTGTTTAATTGTATTCGCATCGTTTCTAAAATTGCCAAATGTTATAAAGTTTTCAGTTCCATTAGCGACATAAATACCATTTTCTTTTATCCAGTTTATTGAATCGCCAATAAGTGTGCTAGTTTCAAAAGCAGGAGTTGCATTAATGATAGTTGGTGGAGAAGCGGTACCGTTAATAATTGAATCATTACTTAAATAAAAGCCAATATTTGCAGAAGTAAATCGGCTAAATTCTTCCAAACTTACATAGAATGTTACACAGTATGTTTTTCCAAACTTTAAAGTTTGTTTTAGTTTGTTTTTTATATTTTCTCGGTATTGCGTAGGATTAACACAATAAGTCGCAAAACCTGCATAAGCATTTCCTGTTCTTGGAATTTGAAATCCGTAATAATTTAGCGGAACACCAACGACCGTGGAATTGGGAGCCGCAACTGTTGAAAAATTTGCGCAGGAATTAAAATAATCTGGGCTACTTGGAAAAACAGGATTAAACCAATATTTGGAAAAAATAACCGCTCCTGCAAAATCCGGGCACTTAATAGTATCTTCAAAAGAATAATTATTAACCAGATTTTGAATAATCTGTGTTTTAAAGTTTAAAAACAAAACACAAAAGAGAAGACTAAAAAGCTTTCTCTTTTGTGAATAAAACACAAAGTGTTTCATTGCATTTTTTTTATCGGTTAATAATTAACTTATCTGCTTTAATTATAGTATTATCTTTAATTATTTTATATAGGTAAGTACCACTGTTAAACGAACTAATATCCAATTTGGTTGCATTATTTTCGAGTTTCTGGCTATGTATTTTTTCACCAATAATATTGTAAATTTCAATAGTTGCATTTTCCACTTCGGTAGTAATAAACAATTCGTTGCCGGCAGGATTCGGGAAAACTTTTGTGTTTATCGCCTCAATACTGCTGTTTAATGCTGTTTCGGGAGCTAAAAAACGATTTGTTCCGCCAAAGTTTGGTACGTTAAATTCGCAGGCATTGCTATAAGATAAAGTATCGTACCGGCTTAATAAAGCCCGCGCCTGATAAACACTTGTTCCGTCGGTAAACGGGCATAACTGCGCGAGCGTTCTTAAATTATTTACATCATTAACGCTTACTAAACTATCGGCTTGCAAATAGGTAAGGTAAATGCTATTAAAATCTTTTTGGTTTTGTTCAATGCCGGTAACGGGCGTAAAGGTGTTGTTCAAATTTTTGGCAGTGTTTAAATTACCAACATTTTTTGTTACCGCGTAGTTATTGGCGAGACTGTCAATATTAAAAAATGTACCGATGGAGCCGGAAGCCGAGGTATTCATAAAAGCAGTCGCTCCCGTAATGCTGTTTGTATTAACGGCTTGTTTTTTATAAGCGTCATAAACCCCCTTACGGCCCATAAACACTGTTTGCTGTGTATTAGTACCAAAATCTAAACCGGTTCCAAAAAAAGCGGCATTGCCTCCACTTAAATGACGCATTAATTTTTTGGGGTTACTGCAATTGGCTAAATTATTATATTGAGTTATGCTGATTTGAGGTACAAATGCTTGCGATGGATTAGCACCACCATTAGCAAAATTTACCTGAGGAAAATATGAAACAGCCGGTTTACTATTATCGTAATAAATTTTTGCTGGGCTTACCGGAAAGCTCGGGGGATTATATCTATTTGAAAAATTATTGCAATAACTGTCAGCTATAATAAAATTACCCCATATATCGTTACTCGCCCCAAAGGTTAATGCTACCGGAACACCAACATCGCCTGTCCATGCATTTCCTTCTAAATATAAACCAATTAAAACTTTTTCGGAAGTATCGGCTAAAGTGTTTCGGTAAATCGTACTCGGGCAAGCTCCCTGAAATTTTAAACAAGCGCCGGTTCTATTAATATCGTTGCAAGCATAAGTATTGTTGCTCGCAATGCCGGTAATAATTCCATTGGTAAAAGCACTCGATGCATTACTTGGGTTACATCTAATTGTGTTATTACTTATTAAACAATTAACCGTATTATTTAGCTGTATTCCGGCGTTAAAAACATTAAAAGGCGGCTTTTTAATCACAATAAAATTATTTGATATATCAGTCCCGTAAGTATTAAGAGCTAAAACTCCGTTTAACGAACCGCTGAAGAAATTTAAGTTAACATCGTAAAACGCGTTAGGCGATGTGGTTATTTCGTTCAGAAAAACATTATAAAAATTATTATACGGCGGGTTAACATTACTTAGAGTATTACTAATTATGCTTGCATTTATACTGCTGTTATCGAAACCATAAAAAGCATAAGCCGCATCGGTAAATTTATTATCGGTAATACTTACCGATTGAGTGGCGGGTGATGGCGCGTACCATTTTGTAACTTCTATGCTGTACCGGTTTATTCTATTAAAATCGTTTTCATTTACGTTAAGAGTTCCAGCGCCGGTGGCATAAATTGCATCGGTACAATTTGTAAAAATATTTTTATATTTCGGTGAATAATAACCAATTTTAGAATGACCGCTAGAACTATAAATAGCTCCTAAGCTTGGGCTTGAACTAGTACTACTAACAAAAATATTTTGAAACAAATTATTTTTAATAAAAATATTACTATTAAAATTAGCAACCCCTTCGTTTAAAAAATCAAAAAAATTTGTTAGCGAATTTGGAGCTGCGGTAAAAGTGTTATCCCCAATTGATACTAAAAGATTCTGAGGAGTCGTAGTAGCTGTAACATTTAAAAAAATTATCCCTGCTTCACCACGAATAGTATTACTTATTGCAAGTATTGGTGACCCCTTTAAAAATCCAACAGGCTTTGCGCTTAACGAAGCAGAAGGAAATATTGACGTAACTGCAGTGCCTGAAGTAAAAATTGCATTATACGAAGCGGCATTAAGGTTTCGTGAAGTGAAAATGCTACTGGTAATTCTAAAATTCGGTCCCGGGCCTGCATTACTAAAAATAACATTAAACATTCCAACGCCGAATTGGTTTTTATTAAAAATTGAATTAATAATATTTATACCTGGGTGCGTTATTACAGGTCCAAAAAAATTGCCGCCTCCTATTGCGGTTCCTGCATCTTCAAAAACAGAATTGGATATTGTTAAGTCACTAACGGTCGCCACACCAATCCACATTTTATTACAGCCATACCAATACGAATGGTCTATAACGGTAGGAGCATTTTGTTTTACCTGGTTTGCTTCTTCAAACGCAATATTTGTTAAGTTAAATTGTACAGGCGTTGAAATCGTTAAATCTCTGCGCACGGTGTAAGCGCCGGTAATAATGCCAGACGTAGGCGCAGCAATATTTCCTGTATAAACATTTGAGCCAGCAAAACCACCAGTTAGAGTTAAAGGAAATTTTGGAATTCCGGTTGTGGTGCTTGGTACTATGGTAACATTAGTTAAAACAATTTGATTTGTAGAGCTATTAACACAACAGGCTGTTCCCGTAACAGAAACGCTTGCAGTATTAAAACATCCATTAGGATCAGTTCCGCTAACGGTATAAATAGTATTTCCGGTAAGAGCCGGAGTGATTACACTGGTACCGATTTGATTATTTGGTAACCATGTATAGGTTGTTCCTACAGGACCGATAGCAGTTAAAGTTACGGGGTCTCCTATACATGACAATGTTGGGTTCGCACTTGCACTAATATTTATTACTTCCGATACTGAAACGTCATCTAAAAAATAATAAACGCTTGGATCTGGGGAAGTAGGGATTACACAAAAGTTAAAATAATTTGGATTAGTAAAAAGACCACTTGTTCCCGTATACAAACCTCCAATTCTTATTTGATCTTCACCACCGGCTGCGGTATAATTAAAAGAGAATTTTGTCCACCCATTCTCTGTTACATTACTTTCATTTATAGGATTACTATAAACATTATTGTTAGCGGAATCAAAAAAATCAACACCAACAGCTCCTGTTGTAGTGTTAGGACATGGGTCTGAAAGAGACAACCAAAAAGTAACTATATAAGTCTTACCTGATAGCATATTTGAAGTTAAATTAGATTTTGCTGCTTCTTGCGGGCAACTAGGACATTTAGCAAAGAAGCCTATTTATCCGCCTATTCCGGTACCTGTTGTATGGTTGTTTTCACCACCGCGGAAGTTACAAGGTACATTGAAATTAGTAACTCCTCCGCTATGAAAAAAGTCAGGTGTGCCTTTGTGCGCACCCCAACCGCACGCTTTTTCAATCTCGCAAGCAGCTTGCGGTAAACCACTATTGTCGCCCCCTATACTTTCAAAAGAACCATTACACACTAAATTACACGTGGAAGTACTAACGCAAGAATTACATCCAACGTAAGGTTGACAAACTTGCGAGTTTAATAACTTTGCACTCGATGCAAGAACAAGAATTAAAAATAATTTTTTTAAATTTTTCATTATGATTGGTTTTAAGTTGTTAAAAGAAGTAATTATAAACTATAGACGGGTTATATCAAACTTAAATAAAGTATTTTAAATTTCCAAATTTTTATTCTCTTATTAGATTATAAATCGATGAAAGTCATAAATAAACCGCCGAATTTTCGTTCAGTGGTTTATCCTTATTTTCTTCATTCAATTATTCACCGCGAATGGCAATATCCAATAAAGAATAAAAATTAAATACAAAAAAATTTTGATTTCTTAATGCGTTTTATTAATCACATTAATAGTTGTTTCGCCAATCACCTTAAAGGCAGTTCGACGATTTTTTTGATGCGCGGCTTCAAACTCGGGGCTCTTGGCCACCATTTTATTTATTTCTTCTTCCAATATAATCGGTTGCTTTTCGCCCCATCCTTTGGCAATTAATCGGGCTTTAACAATACCCTTAGAAATTAAATAATCAACACATGATTGAGCGCGTGCTTGCGAGAGATGCTCGTTGTAAGCATCGTTACCGCGCGCATCGGTATGTGCATTAATAGCAATGGATAAATTGTCGTTTAATTTTAAGAGGTCAACAATTTTATCCAAATTTTCTTTTGATTTTGGACGCAGAGTGGCTTTGTCAAAATCATATTCTATCCCTTCAATTTCAATTTCACCCGACGGAATTTTATTTAAAAAGAAATCCTGCTCCAAGTGCGTAGTTTCTGTTAATCCTTTAGTGGCTTTATTAGCCGCGTCGCCAAAATATTTACTTTTTTGAGCCTTCATAAAATATTCCATATCTGCTTTCAAAGGTGTAAAATAATAACCCTTTTCATCTGTAACGGCATAAATGGGTTCGTCGCTCATGTGAACGTCTTTAATGGTTATAAGCGCATCTTTTATAGGATCATTCGTTTGGAAATCGAAAGCATATCCGCTGATGTCGAAATAAATGGGCGCGTTTTTATATTCGTAAATTTTATAACAATGTCCGCCCGAACATTCTTCTCTATCACTCGCAAAAAATCCGCTTTGCTGTGTTCTGTCCAAAATAAAATAAGCATCGTCTTTACTCGAATTAATTGGTGCGCCCAAATTTTTAGGAAGAGAGTAAACCGAATCATCCGCATTAAATGCCGATTTAAAAATATCCAATCCTCCCAATCCGGCCTGACCGGTTGAACTATAAAATAATGTATTTGAAATAGCATGAAAAAATGGCGACACTTCATCACCGGCGGTGTTTACCCGTTCTCCTAAATTTTTTGGTGAACCAATCACTCCATTCTCATCAATGTTACACATCCATAAATCGAAACCACCAACAGTACCCGGACGGTTAGAAGAATAAAATAATTTAGTACCATCAAAATTTACAAACGGGTGCATCGATTTGTAACCCGGTGCGTTTACATTGCTGCTTAATTTAAAAGCTTCGAAAAATTTTCCGTCCGTCATTTTTGCCATGTAAATAAACGATTCGTTTCTATTGGCATCACTCCATCTTGTAAATAGCATTACTTCATCCGGCGTTACGTAAGCGGCTCCTTCGTGCAATGCTGTATTAACCGGCCTTCCAAAATTAATCGGGCGTGTCCATAAGCTATCAATGTTTTCCGTCCAAAAAATATCACACAAATATTTCGAATCTTGTTTTTCGGGATCGTTTACTACTCCGTTACGCCGGGCGCTGGTAAAAATAATTTTGTTTGGACTTAAATAATACATCGGCGCAAAATTAGAAGTGCCCTTATTAAAAACATTGGTGTCCATTAAATGCACCAAAATTTCGCGGCGCGAATTCATTGAGTCTAAAGCAAAATAACAACTGGCTTCTTTTTTCTGCGCAATTTTTAGAAGCGTGTCTTGCGGCGGATTGGAATTAACATACTCATCAAATTCTTTTAACGCAGCTTTGTAATATTTTATATTCATTAAACATATGGCGTAATAAAATTTAGCGTCGGAATACACATTTCTTTCCACCACTGTTTTAAATGTTTTTACGGCATTATCATAATCGGCATTTAAACGGTATGATTGTCCTAATTGATAATATACGTAATCGATTTTGCTGATGGAACTAAATTTTTGCGGTTGCGACTTTTTTATAGAATCGTTTTTAACTTTAGCAACAGAATCGGTTGGATTGGTGATTTTTTGTACAGAATCTTTTTTAGCGTGACTGCTTCTTAAATGCCATTCAGGAACTTTAATTAAAGCTTTTAATTTTAAGTTTACCATTTGAGCTTCATAGGGCAAAACATAAATATCGAGAACGGTAGTATCGTCGAGCACCTTGGCGTAATAAAAAGCGGCAGTGGCATAATCTTTAGCTTTGAAAGCATTATCAGCAGTACTCATCCACAATTTTTTAGATTGGGAAAATGTATTTAAGAAAATAGCAAATACAAAAAGTACGGTGATTTTATAACGTAACATAGGCATAAATTACAAGCGCGGACAGTTTCTAATTTCTTTTAATTTACTTTTTCCGGCCAGATAAGTGAATGAAAGTTCGAACGCTCCCTGACTTTTAGAAGCTGAGCTTAACGAAGAAGTATTAAAATCGTAACCAATTTTTATTATATAATTTTCTTTTCTTAGGCCTGCATAAACGATGCTTGCATCCGCGGCGCGATACGTAAATCCGGCGAGCAAAAAGAATTTATCATTCTTAAAATAATAACCGGCATCTAAAGCATACGTTTGTTCAAATGCATTTCCCTGATTCATGATTAATACTTTTGGTATAACGTATAACAACTCGCTAATGTTTACTCGAAGTCCTGCGTGCGCATAAGTTCTTATTGGTAAAGGATTGTTCTGATTAAAAAATGTTTCTTTAGGATTGGTTAAATTAAATCCGGAAAATCCTATGAAAGGATTAATACGCGATTGTTGCTTTGCGTAAAAATATAATATACCGGCATTCAATTGCGGTAATACTAATGATTGTCGGTTAAAACTTTCCTGATTGGGAATGCTATTATCAAAAAAGCCGCCATTCGTATTACTGTA
>JAHEYG010000022.1:38432-40192 GCA_023251725.1 Sphingobacteriaceae bacterium
GCATTTCAATAAGCTGAATTCCAAAGCCCCATTTTTTGTAAGGCATATCGGCGCTTATTAAAGCAGTATTGTAAGGTTTGTAAGCTACCGCACTCCATTGGTTGCGATACTGAGCATGTACTCTGTATTTAGCATCAATTACGCCGGTCATAGCCGGATTTAAAAATAAGGGAGCGGCATCATACAACGATAAATGAAAATCCTGAGCTTTTGCCAATGGCATCCAAAAAATCAGAATTACAATAATATATTTAAAACTTTTCTTCATTCTACATTCTTAATTCAACATTTAAAATTTATCATTCAACATTTCTCATTATCTTATTATAGTAACATCGCCACTTTGCTTAACCGATTTATTATTATAAACATCTACTTCTAACACCCAAACATAAACTCCTACCGGCTGATCTTCGTCTTTATAGGTTCCATCCCATCCAATCTTTTGATCATTTGTTTCAAATATCAAAGCGCCCCAACTATTGTACACTCTAAAATATATTTTTTCGAACGGACCGCCTTTTACAAAAAGCAAATCATTATGTCCGTCATTATTAGGCGTAAACGCTGTTGGAACCAGGGGCAATAAGGTGACCGTTATAGGCTTTCTTATAGTATCGGAACATCCCGATTGATCGGTTACAACTAGCGTAACAGTATAATTTCCCTGATTATTAAAAAAATGTGTAGGATTAGTATTATTAGAAACTATGGAGTCGCCAAAATTCCAATACCATGTTGCGATGGTTCCTATAGGTGTGCTAAAGTCGGAGAAGTAAACCGTTTCTTCGGCCAGTGTTGGATTATTAGTCATACCAAAAAGTGCAGTTGGTTTTGGTTTAACGATAACCGGTTTGGTAATAGATTTAGAACAACCGGCATTTGTTGTAGCAATTAATGTAACGTTATACAAACCCGAACTTGCATAAACATGTAAAGGATCTTTTATAGTATCGGTTCCTAAATCACCAAAATTCCAACTCCAGTTTGTAATATTTCCTGGATTTACGAATGAAGAATCATGAAATTGAGTTTGGCGCCCAACGCAGGCCACATCAAAATAAAAATTAGCTACAGGCATGCTGTTAACGGTTACCACTTTATTAATACTGTCTCTACATCCATTAGAGGCAATGACCAAAAGCGTTACCGAATAAGTATTAGCTAAAGTATAACTGTGAATGGCGTTTGGAGAGGCCGCTGTTCCTCCGTCGCCAAATGTCCAGTTAGACGCGGCTATTGTTCCGGGAGTAAATGTTGATAAAGATGTGAAGGCTAACGGTTGAGTTACACAGGCTACCGAAAATGTAAAATTAGCGAACGGTGCAGGTTTAAAAGTAATGGTTACCGAATCGCGCGCCGGATTACACCCTTTGTTGTTGGTGGATTGAAGTACAAATTTTATGATGCCGGTTCCTGATACATCCGCTAAACTGGGAACATAAGTTGCATTTAATGTAAACGCATTAGGCACAAAAGTTCCGGTTCCCGTAGTGCTCCATTGCCCGGTATTGGTGAAACCGGTGATAAGTCCGTTCAACGGAATGGTGGCATTATTACAAACAAAAATATCGGGACCTGCATTAACTAATGGCGCTTTTAAAATGGCGTATACTACAGTATCCGGTGGCCCGAGACAAATGGCACCGGTAGGATATAATAAAATAGTAACGGTTCCAGCCAAAGTATCGGCGGCACTCATGGTATAAGCGGTGTTTAAATTATTAGCATTGGCGAAAGAACCGGAGCCCAAAGTGGTC
>JAHEYG010000023.1 GCA_023251725.1 Sphingobacteriaceae bacterium
ATATTAGTAGTTGCAACCGCCACCACTCCAAAAGTAATTATGGATCCGGTAAATAATAAATTTGAAATTTCAGGTGAATCGCGACCCGAAAACGCAGCGAAGTTTTATTCGAATATTATCAGCTGGTTCGAAAATTATAAGTCGGTGTTATATTTTCAAAAGCACGAATTCGGAAAATCAAAATTAATGAGCGTTGTTTTTAAACTCGATTATTTTAATTCGACTTCCGCTAAATTCATTCTCGATATTTTTTATCAACTCGAAAAAATTCAGAAACAGGGTTGCGATGTGGAAATAGTTTGGTGTTTTGATAAAAGAGATACCGATACAAAAGAATCGGGCGAAGAATTTTCGGGTTATGTTCCCGATTTAAAAATGCGATATAGCGAGTATTAAAAACATTTTAATGAAATATTTTGGGGCGGCTTTGTTTTTTTTATTTTCTCACACTTACCTCTCGCAAAGCAGGCAAGAACTCGATTCGTTATTAAATTTGCTTCATGCAAATTCAAAGCCGGATACAAATCTGGCTATCACTTACAACGAAATTGCACATTCTTACAATCGAATAAATATCGATTCTACCAAGGTATTTGCCGATAAGGCACTTTCTTTATCTGCAAAACTTGGTTTTAAAAAAGGTATGGCGAGTGCTTATAATTCGCTGGGAATTCATTATCACCTTACTTCGCAATTTGATAATGCGATTAAGTATTATCAAAAATCAAAAGACATTAAAGAAAGCCTTGGTGATAAAAAAGGCGCAATAAGTTCTCAAAATAATATGGGAATTATTTTTTACATGCAGGGTAAATACGATAAAGCATTACTTACCTATAACGCTTCGCTCGAGATGCAAGAGAAAATGAAAGATACAGTAGGGATTCCTAATACATTAAATTACATCGCCTCGGTGCATTATTTTCTTTCTAATTACGAACGCGCTTTGGGATATTATTTGAAAGCGCTTGAGCTTTACAAAAATAATAATAATAAGCCCGGTCTTTCGCAAGCCTACAATAACATCGGCATTATTTATAATGTGCTTAATAATTTAGATAAAGCATTTGAAAATTATAACAATTCATTAAACATTGCCATTGCCATTGGGGCAAAAGATTTGATTACCACCTGCTACAATAATTTAGGAACCGTACTTATGGATAGAAAAAATTATCCCAAGGCGCTTGAATATTTTACAAAAAGTTTGAATTTGTCACGTGACTTAAAAATGAATGAAGGAATTGCGCTCAATCTCGAAAAGATAGGACAGATATTTGAGGTGCAAAATAAATTGGATGAAGCCTTAATTAAATTTGAAGAAGCGCTTTCTGTTCAAGAAAAATACGGGCAGGTTTATAATACGGCTAACATTTTAAATTCGATGGGAAGTGTGCTTAACCGGTTAAACCGCAGTGAACAAGCCATACGCTGTTATGACCGCGCTTTAAAAATGGCGAAAGAAATTAAAACAAAAAATTTGATTGCTGATATTTCTTTCAACTATTCGGTTTTATTAAAAAAGAAAAAAGATTTTAAAAAGGCCTTTTATTATTTAACTCAATATTCGTCAATAAAAGACAGCATACTGAATGAAGATAAAAATAAAAGCATGGCTGAAATGCAAATTAAGTTTGATACAGACGCTAAAGAAAAAGAAATTGTTTTACTAACGAAAGATAAAAACATTGAAAACTTAAAAATTGGTGAGCAAAGCGAAAACATAAGAAAACAAAGAGTTACGCTTTACGCTTCGGCCATTGGTATTTTATTAGGAATGGCATTTGCTTTTCTGCTTTATAAAAATTATCGCGAAAAGCGAAAGATAAATATTTTGCTCGAAAAGAAAAATCTGGCGATTACCATTCAGAAAAAAAAACTGGAGGAAAAAAGTAAATTTATCAGCAAGAGCATTTTATTTGCTAAAAATATTCAGAATGCCATTTTGCCTCCTACAGCTACATTTGCAGAATTATTTAAAGACGCCTTTATTTTGTTTCAGCCGAAAGATGTAGTGAGTGGCGATTTTTTTTGGATCAATTCGCAAGAGGAGCAAGGAAAGAAAAAAAATAAAAAAGAAATATTTGTTTCTGCCATCGATTGTGTGGGTCACGGTGTGCCGGGAGCGTTCATGTCGCTGCATTCTTATAATTTATTGGAAAGAATAATAAAAGATAAAAAAAATAGTTCGCCGGCTGTAATTTTAGATAAATTGAATAATGAAGTAATTGAAACCCTCAATCAAAAGAAAGACCGTTATTCATCGGCTAAACACGGTATGGACTTAGCGATGGTAAAAATAACAGGTAACGAAATTGAATTTTCGGGAGCCAGAAATCCTTTGATAATAGTAACTCCAAAAAATGAAATGAAAGAAATAAAAGCCGACCGCATGTTTATCGGCGGCGCCATTGGCAATTTTACCAATACCAATTACATGGCAGAGGAGGGTAGTATGATATATTTGTATACCGACGGATATGCCGACCAAAAAGGAGGCTCCGAAAACAGAAAATATTTTTCTTCGGTGTTTAAAGAATTGTTGGTTTCGATGGCAAGCAAAAACTGCGTGGAACAAAAACAAAATTTGTTTAAAATATTTTTAGATTGGAAAGGAAATAACGAGCAATTGGATGATGTTTTAATAATTGGAATAAGGATATAGTGAAAAAATGTTTCCTCATATTAATAATTTTGATGTCAAATATATTATTTGCGGATACTATCGATTCGCTTTTAAATGTTGCTAAAAAAAATACTTCTGATAAAAATTATGTAAATACTTTATGTGAGATTGCGGGGTATTATGAAGACAAAGGTGAATATGAAAAATCAATTTCGTTTGCATTAAGCGCAGTCAAGCTTTCCGACTCATTACGGTACAAAGCCGGCAAACAAAGAGCGTTTAATATTATTGGAAACTGTTATCTTGATAGAGGCGATGTAAAAAAAGCGCTTGAATATTGTTTAGCAACACTAAAAATTCGCGAAGAATTAGGATTAAAAAACGGTATTGCTTATTCTTATTTGAACTTGGGAAATATTTATTTCAGAACCGGCGATAATAAAATGGCATTACAAAATTATTCGCTATCACTAAAAATATTATACGAAGTTAACGATACCTTAAGAGTGGCGGTATGTTTAAGCAACATGGGTTCGATTTACAGCGAAATGCATCAGATTAAAGAAGCGGAAGAATTTTATTTGAAGGCACTCAATATACGGAAGCGAATGAATGACGCCGATGGGCTCGCAGAAACGATGTCGAATCTCAGCGTAACATTTATGGATGCAAAAGAATATGCAAAAGCTTTGGATTGGGCATTTCAAACAATTACACTTTATGGAGAACAGGGAAGCAAACTCGGAAAAGCAATTTCTTACAGCAATATTGGCGATATCTATGAACACATGAACGATTATTCGAACGCTGTAAAATATCAGGAAATGTCGATGCAATTGGCAATGGAAATGAAGAGTGAGTTTATGTTGCAAACTTGCTACCAATTACTGGCCGTTGTTTACAATAAGAAAAACGATTTTAAGAACGCTTTGTTTTATACCGAAAAATTTACGCAAACGCGCGATTCAATTATGAATTCTGAGAATGCTAAACAAATAAGCGAAATGCAAACGCGTTTTGAAACCGGAAAGAAACAAAAGGAAATTGAGCTACTACAAAAAGATAACAGTATACGCGAATTGCAAATTGCTCAGCAAAATGCAAAAATTAATGGTCAAAGAATAATAATTTTCAGTGTTGTTGGCGGATTGATAATATTGGTTTTTGTAGTTGTATTAATATGGAACGGCTATCGCCGGAAGAAAAAAATAAATAACAGCTTGGAGATTTTGAATACGGAAATAAATTTGCAAAAAAGTTTGATTGAAGAAAAGAACGAATTGATTACGGATAGTATTGATTATGCACGGAACATACAGGGTTCAATATTTCCATCGGAGGAAAAAATTAAATCTTACTTTCCTGAATTTTTCACTTTATACCTCCCAAAAGAAATCGTAAGCGGCGATTTTTATTGGCTGAAGGAAAAAAGTAATAGCTCGTGTTTATTTGCCACTGCTAAATGTGCCGAGAATGGCGTTCCTGGTGCATTTATGAGTGTGATGGCATTTAATATGCTTGAGAATATTGATTTGGAAAAAAATAAATTTGATCCTGCTAATGTTTTGGATGAATTGAATTTGCATTACAAAGATAAATTTCAGAACGAAATCAGATCAAACCCTGAAAAAAATAAAATGGATATTTCGATGATGGCCTATGATTTTAAAAAAATGGAATTAAAATTTTCAGGAGCAAATACTCAAATCATAATTGTACCGGAAAACAAAAAAGCAGAAATTGTGGATGCAAAAAATAGTTCAATAGGAATTGATAAAGAAAAATACACTTGTGAAACTAAAAAAGTAAACAAGGGCGATATGGTTTATTTATTTACAGAAGGTTTTGTGAATCAAATTTCCAATTCATGCGAAGCGCTCATTTCAATTGCAAACAATAATACTACTGAACAAAAAGAAATCTTATTGAAAATAATTCGGGATAAAGTGGGCGAACAATTAACGGATGATATTTTAGTAGCAGGATTCAGAATATAAAATTATTTTTTCTTCTTATCACAATATTTTTGGTACGACTGAATATATCTTTTATTTCCCGGCGCTACTAAATGCCCTCTTCCGTAAGCTCGGCCGCCAAAGTGTATAAACCCGCTCGTAATTTTTTCTCCGTTAATATGATAATTAGCAATATTTTTTACACCGCCTTGCAATCGCTCGGGTTGCTTTTTTGCTTTTTGATAAGCACTTTCTAATTCCGTTTTTACTGAGTCGGTTCCCAATCGGTATAAATTAGAAATTGCCCACGAGCTATGCCAGATGTTGAAAGGAATTTTCATGCTGTCGATGTTGGCCATATAAAGTTCGGAAATTGAGCGCGCTTGTAAAGGTGTTACTATTTGATCGCGCATCACCCAAATGCCGAGGCCCTGACTAATTCCTTTTTTTTGTAATTCGTCTTTCGCAATTTTTATAGTTTCGTTGATGTCGGTATTTTTTACAAGTGCGGGTTTTCGCGTGTAATAGGTTGAAGTAAAACACGAGCTGAGAAAAAAAGAAAACGCAATGAGTATTAGAAACGATTTTGGCATTAGTATAAGTTTATTTAAAAATAATCATTTTATTTATTAATTATATTTTTTATTCTCAATTCAAAAACTCATTCATTTGCAAAAAACTATTTTCAGCCATTTATGAAACATTAAATTATTTGGTTGTACCTATGTTATACCTTTATAAAACCAAAAAGCCCCACATTTCTGTGAGGCTTCGTGGGAACTACTGGGTTCGAACCAGTGACCCTCTGCTTGTAAGGCATAATATTGGGTATCTTCTTTTTACCATTTTTTTATCGGTTTACCATGTAAATATAGCATTTACCAGCTAAATATTTGCGTTTTGTTATTCGTTTATTATCTCTTTATTTATTAACTAAGTGTGCAAATTGTGTGCAAATGAGTATATTTGGGTATCAATAAGTTAGATATATGGAATTAAAATACGTCATTTCACTCTATTTGGACTCCCGGCGAAGCAAAGGTAACGGATTATATCCGGTTAAACTAAGAGTTTTTAACTCCGATTTAAAGCGGGCGAAATTGTATCCTACAATATTTGATGTTTCTGAAAAGGAATTTAAAAGTGCTTGGGAAACTACGAAACCAAGAACCGAGTTCAAAGAATTAAGATTAAAACTGCAAGCAATAGAGGGGAAGGCGAACGACACGGCCAAAGGATTAAAACCTTTTACATTTGAGCAATTTGAAAAAAAACTTTATAAAAAAAGAAGCGAGAATGATAACGTCAATTATCAATATGAACAGATAATAAAGAAATTTAAAGCCTCTGAACAAATTGGCACGGCCAGTAATTACGACCTCAGCTTAAAATCAATTAAAAACTTTATAAAAGAATCTTTGGGTAAACAAAACGAACGAATTTCTTTTACTGAAATCACTCCTGATTGGTTAAACAAATACGAGGCTTATATGGTTAAAACAAAAAAACTGAGTAGAACTACTGTATCAATGTATTTAAGAGCGTTAAGAGCAATTTTTAATATTGTAATAAATGATAAGGAAATTGACCCGGAAATTTATCCGTTCGGTAAAAATAAATACCAAATACCTTCGGTAAGTAATACAAAAAAAGCATTTGAGAAAAAAGAGTTAAAAAAATTGCGCTGGGCAAAAGCATTAACGGATGAACAAGAAAAGGCAAGAGATTTTTGGTTTTTAAGTTATTCGTGTAGTGGAATGAATATAAAAGATATTGCTATGCTGAGGTGGAAAGATATAGATAAAGACTATGTGACTTTTTACAGAGCCAAAACAATTAATACATCAAAAGAAAAACTAAAAAAGATTAGTGTTTACTTAACCGAATTTGCGAAAGGTGTTATAAAAAAGTATGGTGCTATTGACAAAAGACCAAATGATTTAATTTTTTCAATTATTTCTGATAAGCAAAGTGCTATTGAAAAACACGATTCAATAAAAAACTTTACCCGATTTATAAATCAAAATATTAAAAAACTTGCGATAAGTGAAGGTTTGACCGGCGATATTTCTACTTACTGGGCAAGGCACAGCTATGCAACTAATGCGGTGCGGGGTGGTGCGAGTTTGGCATTTATTGGCGAATCATTAGGCCACTCAAACCCTAAAACTACAATGAATTATTTTGCAGGTTTTGAAAATAAGGATAAAAAAATAATCGCTAACAATTTAATGGATTTGTAAAACCTTGAACCGAAAAAACAAGATGATAGAGGATTTAACGATAAAAACGGAATCTTTATTCGACAAAATAAAATCTAATTTTTAAACGAAAGAATATGGAGTTTTTTACAAAAGACGGAAAAATATTTTTGAAGGCAATAGATGGCGAAGTTGAAATTAAACAATCTTTTATTGACGGGCTTACAATGGCAGAGGAGAATATTTCTAAAAGTATAAAGTATGCAGAAAATAAAAACTGGAAAATTTCTGATGTCCCTAAAGAATTAAACTCAGTTGTTAAAATAGATATGTTTTACGAGTATCTTTTAAAATGTGTTGAAACAGAAAAGGAGGGCAAGGAAATTGTCACTGCTTTAGCGCCATTATTATTGAGTGAAGCAAAAGCAGACATAAAAAACCCGCTCAAAAAAGAACTAAGAGAAGTCAATGAATATCTTGAACAAAAATTGAATCAGGTATTGGAATTTCTGAAAGCGATACCTTCTCAACAAAATGAAACACAAAAAGAAAAATTACTAATGGAAAAAAATAAATTTCACCAAAGAGAAGCAACTATACATTTGCTTAAACTGAAATTTAAAATTGACTCTGAATTTTATGTTACAAATGGGGATAAGCTAAAGTATGTTCCTGAAAATAAACATTCATTAGATTACATTGGCAAAGTATTTAATAAGGTATATAATAAAAAAATTAAGACCGAAAAAAGCATTGGAGGATTTATTGAGCGTGAAATTGCTACAAGTGAAGAGCACAAAGAAATGATTGGAAAGCAAAATGCCTATTATTATGATTTATTGTTTGAGTGGATTAAATTTTTAAATCACAAAAGAGCTACGCTTCAACAAACCAATATCAGTTTTTTAGAAAAGGAAAAGGTGAGAATAATTGAAAGGCTTAAGCAAGAGGATGTTCAAGCCGAATCAGACCGTATAAAGTATTTTAATGCTTATATCGATAGTAAATATAATTATTCACCAACTATTCAAGATTTTGAAGAGGAATTGGATGTAAAAAAAAGAATCAAAAATCAAAATGAATACCTTGATTTTTTAAGAGAAACAAAAAAGATTTATAGTAATGCAAATAGCTATTATACTATATGGGGCGCAAGGGGTACTGGGGTTGATAGGGGCGAACTTTATACAGATATTTTGAAATTAATTAATAAAGAAATTGGTAATTCGTTGCAAATTCATCCAAAGAAAATCAAAGTTGGAAAATTAAGTGCCCCAGTAATTGCTTCGTTTTGCAGCTTAGTTAATCAAGGTAATATAATACCAAAAGGCGAGGAGACAGTTGAAGTTTATTGCAAAAAAATTTGTGAAAAATTTCAACTAATTTACACCGACCGAGTAAGACAAAACTTCGCCGAAAATGTAACAAGCAAAAATACCAAAAAAGTGAAAGCTCTTATCCTTCCAAAAATTGAGGTGGAAATAAAGAATCAAATAACCAAATATTTAGATACTAAAGAAACAACAAAACAAAAATTGTACGCTTAATTGTACGTACTCAAAAACGTACTTATCCTGTTTGTGATTGAACATTTGTGAAATTTAAAAACACAAAGTTTTATGCAAGCAGTTACGATAACACAGATTACACCGCCCGAACTTGAAACGCTTATTGAAAATTCAATAAGGAAAGTTTTAAGTTTACAGAAAAGCGAACAACAAAACGAAACCGACCATTGGTTTGACCTCAACGAACTTTGTAATTACTTACCGGATAAACCGGCAAAAGCAACTGCTTACGGTTGGATTCATGCTGGAACAATCCCACACCATAAAGGAAAAAAGAAATTAAGGTTTTTAAAATCTGAAATTGACCAATGGCTGAAAACGGGTAAACGTAATACAGTCGCTGAAACTGCGAACGAAGCAGAGAATTATTTAAAAAAGAAAAAGGGTAAGTTATGAAAGAACATAACAATACACTCGATAATTCTTTGACCACGCAAAGCAAAGATAAAAATTTTACGGTCCTTAATCCGGCATTTGATTTTAAAAAATTCGGCATCGGTATAAATGATATTAAAACTGAAACAGCGCAACTCATAATGCGAGCTAATGAAGCCAAAGAAAATAAAGGTTTGTTTACAGTTAAAACGGCAAGCCGATGGATTGAGCAAGCAAAAACCCGACCAATTCCGAAAATGTTGTTTGGCGAATTTTGGTTTGAAGGTGAATTATGTATTTTATTTGCAGATACAAATTTAGGTAAGTCAATTTTAGCTGTGCAAATTTGTAACAGCATAAGCAGGGGCGAAAAAATACGAGGTTTTAAATTTGAAACACCAAAGCAACCGATTTTGTATTTTGATTTTGAACTTTCGGATAAGCAGTTTGAAAATCGTTATTCAAAGAACTTTGAACAGCATTATAGTTTTGATAACAATTTTATAAGAGTTGAAATAAACCCAGACGCAGAAATTCCACAAACGCAATCCTTTGAGGAGTATCTAAACGAGTCTTTGGAAAAATCCATTATCGAAACCGGAGCAAAGATTTTAATTATTGATAATCTTACTTACTTAAAACAGGAAACGGAAAGGGCAAAAGATGCTTTGCCTTTAATGAAGCATTTAAAAGAACTTAAAAGTAAATATGGGCTTTCAATTTTAGCATTAGCACACACCCCTAAACGGGATTTATCAAAACCAATTACCCGAAATGATTTACAAGGCAGTAAAATGCTAATAAATTTTTGTGATTGTTCTTTTGCAATAGGGGAGAGCAGCACAGATAAAAACATTCGCTACCTGAAACAAATTAAAAGCAGGAACACAGAAATAATTTTTGATTCAGAAAATGTTTGTGTTTGTCAAATTGAAAAGCCTGAGAATTTTTTAATGTTTGAGTTTCTGAATTTCGGAACAGAACGAGAACACTTAAAACAGCCTACCGATAAAGATAAAGAAACCCTTATTGAAAAGGTAAATGAATTGAAACAGAAAGGGCGAAGTCTTCGGGAAATTGGGGCCGAACTTGGCATTTCTCACATGAAAGTAAGCAGAATTTTAAAAGATTGTAACGGACTGTAACAAATGTAACACCCCGTTACAATTGTTACACCGGTTACATTAAAACTATAAAATAAATAATGACCGAACACCGATACATATTAGAGCCATACAAAGGAATGAGTACTCGTTACCGTTGTCCCAGTTGCAACAAAGGTAAAACACTCAGTCTATACATTGATAAAGAAACAAAAAAGCACTTGGCTCCGAGTGTTGGCCGATGCAACCGTGAAAGTAAGTGCGGATATCATTACCCGCCAAAGCAATATTTTCAAGATAACAATATTTTATCTGACATTCCCCGACCGAAAACTTACACCAAAACGAAGGCTGTTATGCCTCAACAAAAACTCGTTTCATTTATTCCTGTCGAACAATTCAAACAAAGTTTAAATCACCATATTGAAAATAATTTTATCAAGTTCTTAATTACATTGTTCGGCGCTGAGGTTACAAACGAATTGATAAGTAAATATTTTATTGGAACTTCAAAACATTGGGAAGGTGCAACCGTGTTTTGGCAAATTGATATTTACGGCAAAATTAGAACAGGTAAAATAATGCTCTACGATTTCGCCACCGGGAAACGTAAAAAAGATGCTGACAAGGTTTTTATTTCATGGGTGCATACTACTCTAAAGATTGAAAACTTTAATTTGAAACAGTGTTTTTTCGGTGAACATCTTTTGAACTCGCCCGAAAATCAAAATAAACCCGTTGCAATAGTTGAAAGCGAAAAAACGGCTGTAATTGCCAATGGATATTTACCTCAGTTTATTTGGTTGGCCGTTGGCAGCCTTACCAATTTGAATGCTGAAAAATGTTATGTATTGAAAGGGCGGGACGTTACACTCTTTCCCGACCTGAATGGGTTTGAGAAATGGAACAATAAAATAAAAGAGCTTTCACATCTCGCACGATTCAATATTTCCGATTTGCTGGAGCGTAAAGCAACGGAAGATGAACGCAAACAGGGTTTGGATTTAGCCGACTATTTAATACGGTTTGATTACTCGGCCTTTGAACAAGCGACTCAACCCGAACAGAAACAACCGGAAGTTAAGGAGGTGCAAGAATTTTACACAGTTGAGAAAACAAATAACTGCGAAATAACTGTGATAAAACATGAAAAATCGAATCCCGAAAACTGGGAGCAAGAAATTAAGGAACTGGAAAATTATTTTGGAGCATTAATCCTGCCAACTCTACCCGTGAAGTTGAAACCGCACGAAGAAATTAAAGATGTTTCAAAAATGATTATCGGACATCTTGCTTATGTGAAAGCAAACAATGGAAACCGAACCTATTTACCATACCTCAACCGATTGCAAGAATTAAAACAATATTTAATCACAAATTTGAATTGATATGAAAGCAAAAGAAATTGAAGGGCTTGAAGCTTACATTAAAACTGACAACGAGCACTGGAACGGATTTACTTTTAAAATGCTTTGCGAAATATTACAGCAGGGGCATTTTGAAAACCCCGAACTACCTTTAAAGTTGTTCAGTGAAGCAGAAAACATTTTTATTGAAAAGCACGAATCCCCTTTGCAAGCCGTTCAGATGTTTGCCGATGAAATTGATAAATACAAACTTAATCCAACTCAAAAACTATTTATTTACGAATGGGTATATAAATACCTCAACGGAACCGAATACGAAAAAATTGACTTAACACTGATAAAAAATTTATTGGAAACCCAAAAAGAAAAACTGAAAGCAGAGAACGAGCCGGTAAAGCCATTGACAAAAAACATTCGGGAAACCCTTAAAGAAATGATGCAAAAGGAACTTGAAAAATTACCTGAAACACTTAACACGTTAGAGCCAGTGCAACGATTAAATATACTTTGCAAATTAATGCCGTTTGTTTTGCCAAAGGTTGAAAGCGTAAACCACGAACTCAATGAGCCCCTGTAAAACAGTCTTAATGCCTCAAGTTTTAAAAGTTCCTTAATAATTTAGGTTTCAATTTCAAAATAAATTTCAAATGCCAAAATTTCCAACGCTTCCAACGCTATACGATGACTGTAAAATAGTAAACATTTCTTTTTTGAAAAAACACGGATATTTAAAACCAAGCCAATATCAAAACGGCACAATCACATGGAGCAGAGGCGAAGGGGACAACAAAATAATAACAGCTCAAATAAGTATAACAGTAAATACAAAAAGCGAAACCCCTTTCATTTGTTTGAATTATAAATGTAATGGCAATTCGATAGACTACCGTGTTGAGTTAATTTCAATCCCATCCAACTTGGGCAAGGGTGCTGTGTGGTTTTTCGTTTGCCCGCACACAGGGAAGCGTTGCCGGAAACTTTATTTAGTTGGCGAAAAATTTTTACACCGTGAAGCATTCAAGAATTGTATGTACATGAAACAAACGCTTTCAAAACGTTGGCGCTCTTGGAGCAATATTTTTGAAATCGACAAATTTTACGAGCAGATTTACAGAAAAAATTTCAAAAAAAGTTATGGCGGCGAACCGACAAAGCGTTATTTGAAACTACTAAAACGAATTGAGGCAGTGGAGCATATTTCGGAACAAGATTTATTACTTTCTTAAAGTTGCAGAATAATGCATCGTCATACGTTTCATGCCACGGTGTTCATTTTATATTTAATTTGTCTTTAATCGAAATTATTTTTTACTAACTGATAGAAATTTAAACTTGGTGTTTTTGTAAAACAGTTTAGTGTGTTCATCAAATATCTTTCCCTTACTACCAATATTTTCAAAAAATTGGTATTGGTCTAACATTGGATAGAATCTCTCGATTCCATACTTGGATAAACCGTTATAGAAGGCAATGTAGAGTTCGTCGTTACCCATTTGCGCTTGTATAATGTCAATGTATTTTTTCTTGTCTGTCAATTTGCTTTCGTGTGTATACTTGAAAATATGATAAAGATGCCTGAAATAATGTCCAAGTTCTGCACCTCTACCGGAATAATTTCTATCATAAATGTCATTAATTAGTTTTAAATGCTCTTCGGGAGTTATAGTAATTTCAAGATTTATTGTCTCCATTATTTGTGCCATTTGGTTTGCCATTGCATAAATATATGCTTCGCCATATTTAAGATGTGATTCCTTAGAATAATTGTTTAGTGAATTACCATGTGTTATAAATGTTCCACTCAAAGACTTCAAAATCTCTCTCTGATTTTGCAAAAGATTAAAAAAAGTTGTTTCGAACTGTTGCAATAAAGTTGTTGAGACCTGATTTTTATATGTTAAGTAAATTAATACCACCGTCATTAAACTCAAAATTGTTCCAAGAATCCCACCTATATAGTCACCAAAAGTCCCCCAAGTGTCAGTGTCAAATGCAAGCCCCTTGAATGATTTAAACGTGTTATAATATAACCAAATTGATAAAATTGAAATGCCAATTCCGAATATGATGAAAAGAGACACCCAATACTTTTTAAACCAGTTCATTTGTTTTTTAATTAGAGAATACTTTAAGAATTTTTTCAACTTCAGACTTTAATTCATTTGTAATAGTGAATTTGTCGCCTTCTTCAGTCAATAATTTGCCTTTTATTAACTGCTTATAATTGGATGCAAAGGGTGATGAATATTTTAATTTTCTGTCAAAAACAAAAAGAAGCTTTTTCTTTCGGGTTTCATTAACTTTTTCAAAAGCATCTATGAATTGTTTTTCCGAATCAATATAATCTTGACCTTTAGAAATTCCTTTTATTAATTTTAAAAAATCTTTTTTTCCTAGAACTTTATAAATGTCGATTAATTCTCTTTGATAACCATTTATATCTTTGAGATTGTTAGGATTTAGTTTTTTAGAAATTCGAAATTTGCGATATTGTTTTTGAAAATGAAAGATTAGCAGCATTATTGGCACCACAATTGCTATTTCGATGGGAATAAAAATACCCATAAATTTTAAAAACTCAATAAATACTGATTCATCATCACCTTCATGGATTAATTCAAATGGTTTCCCCCCAATTATCCTACCTGAAATGGAATAACAAGTATCTATTGGCCTCCGTTCCCATTTATAGAAGAGATATAAGTCCACAGTGGCTTCATCACCACAATCGAGGGCTATTTTATCTAATTGAATAGTATTGGGGTCAATTAATTTTGGATTTATGTACTTATTTAATGGATACTTTTTAAAGTCGTTGGTAACCGTCTTTACAATTTTACAAAATCCATTTACTTTGATACCAAAAGGCTCTTCACCATAGTCTGTAATTTTAATTTCTTTACGCCCAGAATTTTTTATTCGAATTATTGTTCTTAGCATATTCATGCTATCTTTTGATAAATCGTTGCCTTTATATAATATTAATAAACTATCAATTTTTTCGCTTGTCCTTCCGAGAATAAAAGGCTCTGAAATGTAAAATTTCAACTTAGGTTTAGGGCTAAATGGAAAAAAATACGTTACAAGGGGGAGTGCAAGAGTAAAGATTATAAAACCAAGTATTTTTTTATGTTTTACAAAAAGCCTCTTCATTATTAAGTAATAAAAAAATTACTGTTATTATGAGTTAGAATAAATGCAATTATTGTTTAGCGATTTTTTTTGTGATAAGAATTTTATCACTCTGCAAAAGCTGCAAAAAATAAATTCCATTACTCACTTCACTTAAATCAAGAATTTGTTGTTTGGAAAACAATTTTAACCGTTTTATTTCTTCTCCCAAAACATTCACAATTTTTATTTCAGAGTTTTCTAAAATAAATTCTTTGTTTAAAATTTCCACCGTAAGCAGACCGTTATTAGGGTTCGGGCTAATTCTTAATTCTTCATTATTAATTTTTAATTCATTAATCCCAGCTCCTCCTGTAACCGTTACTTTTAAAGTATCTGCTCTCGGCACACCGCATAAAGTAAATTGCACAATGTAATTACTGGTTACGGTTGGCTTAACATAAATACCCGAACCGCTTTTTATAAAACCGCCGCCTTGCAAATACCAATTGCTTGTAAAACCTCCGCCCAAATAATTACCAATGTAAACGCTATCGCCTGAAATAACAGTTGTGTCCCGGTAAGTCCAAGGTAAAATACCGCTTGGATTTATTGAATAAACGGAAACGGCATCTATGAAATAATAAGAACCATAATAATCTCCCGGAATAAATGAGGCCGTCATAGTGTCTGTATTTAAATCATCTTTAGGGTTTCCAATTGTAATGTACTTTTCTCCACCTGATGCCTCATAAATTCCAGCAACTTGTACCCAATTCAATGTGTCTTTAATAATTGGATTACCATAACGATTAATGTGCATTGGAAAACCTAAAGGAAAAGCAACTCCGACCGTTGTGAAAGGGGTATTTGAAAAATAAGCCGCAGCATTATTTGTTGCAAATCTAATACCTTTTGTCAAATTAATATAAAACTCAGCGTAATAACATTTGTTATTAATTAATGAATCATTTAATTTAACTTGAGCATATTCCCGGTAATCCGCACCAAAACCCCCATTTAAAAAGTAAATCGCTGCATAAGCATTTCCATTTTTTGCAGATTGATAATACCGAGGCCCTGGGCCAAAGTTTGGAACACTTAAAACACCGATTGGAGCACACGCATTATAATAATCAGAACTGTTGCTTACAGGGGCGGTCCAAGGAATAGCACTCGGTAGCTGACTACCCGCATTGGGACACAAGGTATAAGTTTCAAAACTCCAGTTTGGCACAAGGTTTTGAGATTTACAAAACGGAGAAACAAGAAAGAATATTAGAATTATTTTTTTCATTAAAAAAGGGCAGCGATTTGCTACCCTTAAATTTACGATTTTATTTTATTATTACCAACTTATCTGCTTTAAGTGTAGTATTTCCGTTTTCTATCTTGTAATAATAAATTCCTTCTTTTATTCCATCAACATTAATTTCGGCACGATTATTTTGATTATTGATATTCGATTTATAAATTAATTTACCCGTTACATCAAATATTTTTACCTCAGCATTTTCGGTAGTGATTAAAGTGTAAAGTAAACTCATATTGCCATTATTGGGATTTGGGAATAATAAAAAGGAATTAAGTTCTTTCTTTTTATTTAAACTGAACCCTTCGTTATTTGCCATTCGACCACCCACAATTGTAGAATCATCATTTCCACCACTGCAACTATCGTTAAATTGTATAAAACTGTTAGAGGCAATACATAAAATGGCACGGCTTTGGTAAACAGCATTGCCGTCACTTAAAGGGCATTTGTTGGCAATGGAGTAAAGCGCATTTTTTTCGACATTAGTAAAACTGAAAAAATTATTTTTTATGAGTTTCATCAGTAAAAAATTTACAATTTTTTGATTCTGGTCAATATTACCGGTTATTGGTGCAGAACTGTTTGCCGATTGTGCCGCTGTAAGCTGACCGTTATTAATTAATGTATCAACCGCTTCGTACTTGCCAAAGGTGGTGGTTTTATTGGCGTTGTAAAAATTAATAAGCGTTGTATCGGAAGTGGTAATATCACCCCGCATCATCGAGCCAAAAGTATGTTTATTATGAATGTGATGTGTTGAGGTGTTGTAAACCGAATAATTTACAGCGGCATTAATTAAATGGTTATAAGTTGTATCAACAGCCGATTGCAATTGCGCCGGAGGAATTGCAGGTGGGGGATTAATAACGACAATTGCCTGAGTTAAACCCGAAAGACATGCAATAGTAGGCGAAAGCGTTACAGAAACAGTGTTGGGCGCACCATACCTATCAGTAGCTGGAGGTCCATTTGTTGCATTAAGGTTTCCGGGAAAGGCTGGGTTTGCAATTGAGCCCGGGTTAACCCAAAGAGGAGTATTCACAGCAGAAGCAGCGACACTTGGTCCTGCCCATTCAGTAAAAGTCCAAAATGAAAATGGCCCGTTCCATAAGTTACCGCTTGCTACACCAATTGAACCTTGCTGTCCTACCTGACCGTTAGTGCCTGTTACAAAACCGTGTTTACTAACACCAAATTGATTATTATAAAAACCGCTAATGCTACTGATGTTATTTCCTTCGTAAAACAAACACTGACCTAAAATACTTAAATCATTACAAAAAACAGCGCACAGCGGGCTTGACTGCATATAAATACCTCTAATTGTTGTTTTACTCGTTGCGCTACTGCTTACCGTATTATTATCAATTATCGCACTTTGGCTTCCTGAACAAAAAATACCTTTTTGTTTTCCAAGAAATAACATATTAATAATGTTATTACTTACTCTTGCTCCACCCTTAACATTGTTCACGTAAATTCCATCTGTTACATTTGTAATTAGGTTGGCTGCAATAGGCAACACAAAAGTGGTTAAACTAAAATTATTACTTGCATCCTGTAAAGCAATACCCAGATTGCAGAACCCGCTCCCCGTTGCTGTGATTGTATTTTGACCAATACCAAAAGTAAATCCACCGACCGCAGATAGAAAAGTATAATTTGCATTTATTCCTAAATCGAAATTTGTAATAATATTTTTGCGGGTAAAAGTATTTTTTCTTGAATCGTTAAAAGTAATTCCCATATTACCAACGCATCCACTGGTGCAACTGCTAATAGAAGTTCCCGTGCAAGTCAAAGTATTTGAAATCGCTTCACTGGTACTCATCCCAAATGTGCCAATACCACGCCACACATCTGTAAACTCATTCCACTGTGCATAAAGCCGGTTTGTAGGAAGAGGTGCCGCAGTTACATTACTAATTGCATATATAGCGGTTCCAACATTCACTGTTGGATTAAAAACGACACAAGTATTACAACCGGTAATGTTTTCAAAAGAAGCGTTATTTACTTCTATACCGCTTTCTTTAATATAAACACCATTATCGAGATTCCCGAAAAAATTATCGAAAAAATTAGTTTGAGACGTTGAGGTACCAACGACCAAACCGGCAGGTGCCCAAGTTGTATTATCTAAATGAACGCCAATTATTCCTCTTGGAACCACCGCAGGTGTATAAAAACTGCTGCATTTTAAACTATTGCCCGGCGAAGTATTAGAAGCACCGGCTGTATATGTAGTCGTGGCTCCCGTAAAATCTGTTCTACCGGAATTAATGCTCGTGCAATTTAATACCTCAGCACCAATATAGTTTTTATTTAAAAAACAATGGAAAATCTGAACATTGGAAGCGTATCCGCCAAACGGAGCCGCGTCAAACTTAACTGCTTTATAAGCATCTTCAATCCTACAACCGAACATCTGGGCTACTCCACCGCCGCCGCTTCCCGGTATAACAACAATTCCTTCCCACATATCGGCGCACGAAAATAATGTACAGTTATTGGCTGCTAAAGTAAAACTTGGATTAATAACTATTTTACTACCGGAAGCCATTCTGAAAGTAGAGTTCAACCAAAAACAGCTTGCATTTATTGTTAGCGTTCCTACAATGTCAAGAACAGTACCCGCTGCTATGTTTTGATATATTGAACCGGCGGTTAAGTTGTAGTTGGTTAATGTTGCTGAACTTGCGGCGCAACAAAGCGTTGAAGTAATATCCACACAAATAGATGCGCTAACGCTGCCACAACCATTTGCTGTTACGGTATAATTAATATTGTCTGTAGGCGTTACAACAATACTTGCTGTTGTAGCACCGCCCGGTTGCCAGTTAAATGAAATTCCGGTTGTGTTTGTAATATTTGTTGATAAAGTTGTCGTAAGCCCTACGCATCCTAAAATTACGCCGCCACTTGAACTAACGGTAATAGGAGTTTGTGTTGGAGCAATCGTTACAGTAACGGTCTGGCTACCGGGACAATTTAAAGGTGAATATGTTCCGCTAAGTGTATAAGTAGTAGTAACAGTTGGGCTTACCGAAACTGGATTTCCTGTTAAGCCTCCGGGGTTCCAAGAATAAGTTCCCGCACTCAACCCAGTTCCGAATAGAAGACTTGTGCTTGGTGTTCCAATTGCACAAAGTACACTTTGACTCGCCGTTGCAGTTACATTTGTCGTATAAACTAAAACAGCCGCATTTTTTTTATCAGTGCAACCGAAAGCGTTTGTTCCGGTCACTGTATAAATTGTAGAAACACTTGGTGTAACTGTAATTGGATTGGTTGTTGCTCCCGTACTCCAAGAATAAGAAACCGCACCACTCGCTGTAAGTACCGCATTGTTTCCCGGACAAATGGTACTTGAATTAACGGTTACAGTAGGTAAGGGGTTTACAATAAGTGAAACCGTTTGTGTACTTTGACACAGACCGTTAGTTCCGAGAACCGTATAGGTGGTACTAAAATTAGGCGAAACTGTAATAACAGAGCCGGGAATTGCTCCAGGAAACCAAGTAAAAGAAGTTGCACCGCTTGCAGTAAGTGTACTGCTTTGAGTTCGACAAATTACACTGGGAGAAGCTATAGCAACAATTGTTGGTGTTGGATTTACAACAACGGTTAGAGTTTTACAGACAGGGCATTGCAGAATCCCGAAAAAACCGCATATAGTATAGGTAGTAGTTACAGATGGGGAAACTACAATATTATTAACTCCTACAATCGGGCCGGGTGTCGGCATCCAGGTATATGTACCCGGAGAAAAAAAGTTTTGATGAAGAATTGTTGATGCACCCTGACAAATTATGGATTGTGTAGCAAACGCAGTAACATTTGGCACAACTACATTAACGGCGGTTGTTTGGGTACTGGTACAGCCATTCGCTGCACTTGCAACAATAGTATAAATTGTACTTGCAGTTGGAGTAACAATTATTGGTGTTACTGTAAAACCTCCGGGTTGTGTGTTATAAGAAACGCCAACTGTCGGTGTTAAAGTTATGGTCACTGAATTACCGGCACAAATATTAGTTGCCGATTTTGTAATTGTAAAAGTTGGTGATGGAAATACTGATATATTAACGGTTTGTGTACTAACACAACCAAATATGCTTGTTCCTGTTACGGTATAGTTTGTTGATACGGGTGGAGTTACTATAATGACCGTTGTAGTTGCGCCTGTATTCCAAGTATAAGTATTGGCGCCGCTTGCAGTTAATGTCGTGGAATTTCCCGAACATAAAAATGGCGGCGAAGCATTAATGGAAATAGTTGGTAATGGATTTACAATTACAGTAACGGTCGTGCTACCGGGACATCCCTTTATTGTAAAGCCTGAAACCGTATAGGTAGTAGTAACAGTTGGGCTGACAATAATCGGAGTTGTAGTTTGTCCACCGGGCTGCCATGTAAAAGTTGCTAATCCGGTTATATTTAAAGTGCTTGAAGTACCTGTGCAAATAGAACTTGGTGAAGCTGTAGCGATTGGATTTACCGGAAGAACTGTAACAACAAATGTCTGTGTTCCTATGCAGCCAAATGAATTTATTCCTGAAACAGTATAAGTTGTGGTTATGGTTGGAGACACGACAATGGAAATGGTATTGGTGGCACCCGTACTCCAAGTAAAATTAGTGGCACCACTCGCCGTTAATGTAACTGTTGTCCCCGGACAATTATTATTACTTGATGCTGTAATGCTTATAGTCGGTGTAGGATTTACAATTACCATAACGGTCTGCGTACCCGTACAACCCGCAGCGTTTGTTCCGGTAACAGTATAATTAGTTGTTACAGTTGGCGAGACGGCAATTGTATTTGTGGTTACTCCTGTATTCCACGTATAAGTATTGGCACCGCTTGCTGTTAGGGTGGTGGAATTTCCCAAACATAAAATTGCAGGAGAATCCTGAATATTAATGATTGGTGATGGATTTACACTGACTGTAACAACAGCCGTTCCTGTACAACCTGCCGCATTTGCGCCGGTAACTGTATAAGTAGTGGTTACGCCCGGTGTTACTACTATAACACTTCCAGTTAAACCACCGGGTAGCCAAGTATAAGTTGATGCACCGAAAGCAGTAAGCGTTACAGTTTTTCCGGCGCAGATTAATGTTGGTGAAGCAACTGCTGTGACAGTTGGAGTTGGACTCACTACAAAAATTTGCGTCGTTGATGCGGTACAAGCCGGGTCAAGACCACCCGCAAAAGGAGACGTGCTGGAAGATACATTATGATTTACAGTATACGTACCTGCCGTCAATGAAATGCAAGCTGTTGAGCCGGTTAAAATTGTTGCAGGATTATAAACCGTATATGATAACACATCATAAATTGAACAGTTAGGTGTCCCAGTAAAGCAAACGGGCAAACCAACACAAGAAGGGTTTGGACTTACTGTAAATGAAGCATTGGGATTTTGCCAAACGTTTATAATACCGAAATTACAAACAGTAGGGTCACTTGGTCCGGTTGGTGGTAAAAACGGAGGGTTCATTCCAAATGTTGCGATTGTATAAGTTACATAACAATTTGTTCCACTCGGTACGGCGGTAAAAGGAACAACTGCTCCATTCGCCACTCCTGAATAAGTAAAATTAAAAGCAGCCGGCGTTCCTGAAGTCCATACATAAACACTATATGAAGTATAGGCAGGTTGATTGCAAGGAGTATAACCTACATTAAGTGTTGAATTTGGACAAGCGTCCGATAAAGGACAAGTATATGTTCCAAGACCAGTACCGGGATTAAAACAATTTTGTATTCCTAAACCATTCCCAACTAATTCCCAAGTGAAATAACATCCATTAGTACATAGAATTTTGAGAATAAAATTTGCAGTGTCAGGACTGCAACCAACGCACATACTTGAATCTTGTTTTGTTGTTTTAATAAAATAAGTATTTCCAACTATTAATCCTGTAACATTCGCTTGTATTAGAGTATCGTTTGTTGGTGTAATGCTGTCAACTTCCAATGCGGTTAAACTGCCACAAGTTCCACTTAACACAGAAAGTTTTTGAATTTTAAAATTAGTCGTGTTTCCTAAATTGATAAGCGAAATACTTTTGCTTGTAGCATCCGCAATAAATTGTAGCCAACCATCTTTGTTAGTTTGTTTTAAAACTCCCATTGTGCCGGTTGCTGGTGCAGTAATCGCAACTGAACAAGTTGAACCCGGAGTTTGTGCATTTGTAAACCATGCGCTTGCTACAAGCGATAAGGTTATGAGTAACATTTTTGCTTTTTGCATGATGCTTTTTTAAATGGTTAAATACAATTATTTTTGAGAGGCGATAAAAGTGCGGGACAGTAAATGTATCCAAAATATAATCCGAACCAAATTTTTAATTGCTTAATTTAGAATAACGCTAAAAAAATAGGTAAAAACACCTACAAAAATAGGTGTAAACACCTACAAAAACAGCAACTTTTTTACTAATTACCGATTTCCGTTTTAAGTTTTCCTTTATCGTTTTTTCCACATTTCGGGCAGTGTTCCGAATTTTTATTTGAAATAAATCCACAACTTTTACAAGTGTATTCTTTCGCGGTAACATCCCCTCCCTGATTCAGAATCATAATTTTTAAAAGTCTGTTTGTTTCTTTTTGAAGCGCCACCCTTTCATTAATTTTATAATACCAACACATTAATTCTCTTAAAATAAGGAATACAGCAAAAAATATTGCTATTCCGACTCCGATACTAACTAATACTGCATCACTCATAGTTTTTTGTTTTAATTAATATTAAATAAATTCAATTTAACTTTTCTCATTATCAAAATTTTAAAAATCCGTTAAATTTTATTCAACAATTAGTTTACCTCTTGCAACTATTTGTTTAGTTTCTGAAATAGTGTAACAATAAATACCAACTGGAAGGTTAGAAGTAATTTCGTTGTTCCCGGAATATATTTTTGATTTAATAACTTGCTGACCTACCGAATTAAAAACAATGATTTCGGCGTTCTGAATATAAGAGTCAATCGAAACATTAAATATTTCGTGACTTGGAATTGGAAATACTGTAATTTTTATTGAGTTATCATATTCTATAATACCGGTAGTACAAGTGACAGTAATAATTCCAGTTGCAATTCCAACACAAGTGAATGTAGGAGCATACTGCTGAATATTTAAAGTAACTGTATAATTTCCAAGCGATGTGTAAGTTGTAGCACCATTCGGCGAACCACCTGTCGCTGGATTTGTATAAGAGTTTGTTGCGCCATTGCCGTAATTCCATTGCGTATATACGGTTCCATTTGTAGCACCTAAAACGGAGTTATTATTAAAGATAACTGATACGGGGGCGCATCCTGTTGTGGGCGTAGAAACAAAGCTGACTGAATAAGTTCCGGGACATTGCGCATTTATTTTGATGGAAACAATTAGAAATAGAATAAATATTTTTTTCATGCGTTTGTTTTTTGCTGATTATTCTATTTTTTATTTAATCCATTAAATAAACGTGAATCTGCTTTATCGCAACTATCAACGATTCGTGTAGCTTGTGCTTCTGTCAAATCGCCCGCTTTCATAAATTTAATAATTCTGTCATATCGATTATTGATACTATCCAATGTATGCGGCCCGTTATCAACTTGTCTTTGCAGTTTTTTTTCTAACTCTGTTGAGTCGGTTGTGCAACTCAATATGATTATAAAAGGGGTTACAAATACTAAACCAATTTTTTTCATCTTTTTTATTTTTTGCTAATATATGAAATATAGTAATATACTACTATATGAAAAATCTTGAAAATTCACATTATTGTATGTGAATAAAACTGAGGAACGTTTTTTAATCTATTTTGGCCGGAACCTTGCAGAAATGCGAAGGAAGAAAAACATTTCCCAAGAACAACTCGCTAATGATGCTGATATCAGTTTGAGTGCTATAAGCAAATTGGAACGGGGGATTTTAAACATAAGCGTATCGAACGCTTTTAAAATATCCAAAGTATTAAAGGTTCATTATAAAGAGTTATTCAATTTCGATTTGCCTTCAAAGAAGTAAATTCTGAGTATTGCTGAATAAATACGAGTATTAAAGAAATCTCTTTTGAAGCGGTTTTGTGTGCAAATAGTGTGCAAATTAAAAAGGGCTTTATTTCTAAAACCCTTTTCCCATTGTGGGAACTACTGGGTTCGAACCAGTGACCCTCTGCTTGTAAGGCAGATGCTCTGAACCAGCTGAGCTAAGCTCCCATTGATTTCCCCTTTATGGGGAGGCAAATGTAATTACTCAATCTTAATTATGCAAATTTTAAAAGAAATTAGGGCTAATTCATTGCTATTGTTGAAGTTTTTTGCTCCATTTTCAAACAATTTCTCCATGCCTATTTCTTCTTTTTCTTTTTCGATGATTTTGAAATAGCGTTGTATTCTACAGCTAAATTTATCCAATATTCAAAATCTTTTTTACTTTTCATCCCTTGTTCTTCTATCATTATCCATCCTCGCATTGGCCGGCCCGTAAAATCCATTTCGTGACAACCGTTTTTTTCGAGCGAATCTTCATAAAGGTCAGGATTAATACGGCACATCATTTCATCTTTAATAATTCCCACGCACATTTTTTTATTGTACATAAACGCCAATCCGCCCATCATTTCTTTTTCTTCAATGTTTTTTAAATGTACGAGCACCTCGCGCATGCGGTTTGCTAATTTTTCGCTGTAAGCCATTTGCAAATTTAGTTTTTTTCGGTGTAAGATTTTAATCCGTTTAAAAATTGTTTTATTCCTTTATCAAATTGTTTCCCAATCATTAAAGCATCTAATAATTTTCCCAGCAAGCCAAATTTTACAGTATACTCCATAATTTGCTGAACTTTTACAGAGTTTCCTGTTTTTTGAAAACTGTAACTGTGTTTTAATTTATTAATAGGGAAAGAGCAATCCGTTAATTCATAAGTAAGGGCTTCATTAGGTTTGCACGCGGTAATAGTTTCATCAAACCAGTTTTTACCATCTTGCATGAAAACTTTCCTGCTCGCGCCCAGTCCGGTTCTTGAATTGGTTAAGCACTCCGATTTTTTGACGTTAGGATCACAATTTTCCAATCCTTCCACATTTGAAAGAATAGCCCAGATTTTTTCGATGGGTGCGTTAATCGTTATTTCGTTAGTTAATGCCGACATAAGTTTAATTTTAAATGTTTAGGCAACAAATATAATTAAACCACTTGTTATTTGCAAGTAGTTAAAAATATTGTATTTTTACGCTATGATTAAACTAAAACGCCGTTCCGATTGTCCGGTTAGTTTTGCCTTAGATATTTTTGGCGATAAATGGACTTTTTTAATAGTGCGCGACTTAATGTTTAAAGGCAAACATTATTACGGAGAGTTTTTAAATGGCGGAGAAAAAATTGCCACCAATATTTTGGCCGATAAATTAGCAATGCTTGAGCATTCAGGAGTTATTGTAAAAAGCGTGGACCCCAATCACGCTTCGAAAATAATTTACAAGCTTAGTAAAAAAGGAATTGATTTGTTACCCTTAATGGTAGAAATAATTATGTGGAGCGCCAAACACGATATACACACTGCCGCCGAAATAAAATTTATTAAGCGTGTTAAGAAAGATAGGGAAGGAATATTGAAAGAAATTTCGGGGAAATTGAAAGCAGAGCTAAAAGAGTAAATATTTTAATTCACTAAATAAAATTTAAATGTTATTATAACAACTCCCATTCCCAAACGTCACCATCTTCTTTATCGTGCACCATTCCAGAGAAAACAAAATTGTTTTTTTTCAATATTTTGGTAGACGCATTATTTTCAGGTAAAGTTCTGGCAGTAATTTTTATTTTGGAATCGCTTTTCAGAGATAATAATATAATTTGTTTGCAAATTTCGGTGCCGATTCCAAGGCCTTCGTATTTTTTAAAAGTGCCATAAGCAATTTCTACTTTATTATCGGACGGTTTTCCTTTAAAACCGCAAACGCCCACAATTTCATTTTCGCGCGAAATAAAATAACCAATCCATGGTGGATTGAATCCAACTTTCTTATAAAATTCAGAATATACATTTAATATTTCGAGGCACTCCGGACTGTTTAAAAAACCGGAGTTTAAAGTTTCATTAATATCAATGGGTAACAATTTCATTAGTTGAGTTAGAGTTTAACCTTCCTTTCTGAGTTCATCGAGGTTCCTTTCGATATATTTTTCGGAAGGAAGCAGGGCATTTTGTATGCGTTTGGCATAATGAATCGAATCGAGAATCTCTTTTTGTTTTTCTTCAATTAATTTATTTTTTTCTTCAAGTGCCAAATTGGCTTTTTGTTTCTGGCGATACCCCCTCAAAATAAAAAACGCCAACGTAAGCATTAAAACAAACCCTCCTATAAAATAATTACGTTGCTGTTTTTGTTGTTTAAACGCTTCGGCTGCCAGCGCGTCTTTTTTTTCCTGTTCGGCTTTAGCGATGGCTTGTTTTTTTTCGAAATCGAAACTTATTTCACTACGGGTTTCTTTTTTAAGATTAGCTTCATTAAAAATCGTATCGCGTGCGCTGATGTATTTTTTATAATGCTCGAAAGCGAGTGCCGTTTGCTTGCTCTCGGTATAAAGATCACTTAACGATTGTTCGTAGCTTGCTGTGAAGTCAAGAGCTTTCATTTTTATTGAAAAATCAAGGGCTTTCTTAATATACGTTTCTGCCTCCTTGTATTTTTTCATTTTTGCATAAATAATTCCAATATTTCCATAATTTACTGCTACACTCCAGTGGTCGTTAAGTTCTTCAAACATTTTAACCGCTTTAAAAATATATTCAAGTGCTCTTGGGTAGTTGTTTAAAGTGCTGTAAACATTTCCTATATTTCCTATTTCACGTGCAATTTCCTGTTTGTTTCCCAATTCTTCTTCTATTTTAAGCGCCCTCTCATAAAATTCCAGCGATTTAGTAACATCTTTTATCGAATGGTATAAACCCCCCAAATTTCCAAGAGTTAGACCGATTCTATTTTTATCTTTCATTTCTTCTGCTAACGCCAGTGACTTCGTATAATAATTAAGTGCTTTTTTGTACTCCCGCAAATCGTTATAAATGATAGCAATGTTCTGGCAGGTGGCAAAAATACCCTCTTTATCGTTTTGCGTTTCATTAATTTTTAAAGCAATAAAATAATATTCTAAAGCTTTGGGAAAATTACCTTCCAACCAATGAAACACCCCCAGCTTTCGGGAAGAGTTTCCGATTCCTTTTTGCCAGTTTAATTTTTTTGCCAGATCGAGAGCTTCGCTGCTAAAGAGAATCGCGCTATCAATATTATTTTGTTTTATGAGCCAGGCATAATTATTAAGCGTTTTTACGCTTTCTGTGTCTTTATTTAAAGTCTTTAAAAGCCGTTTTAATGAATCAATTTCGCGAACCTGACCATTTACTTTTAAGCAAATAAAACAAAGTAATATGTAAATAAAGGACTTCAATTAGTTTATTTTTTTTAGTTTATTTAATCAAATTTCGTACTATATGTTTTTCTGACACCATTATGGTATTTTTAATTTTTTGTGTTAATGTATGCTGACTAAAGTTTCATTCCTGCCTGCCAGGGAGCCGACTAACTCGTGGCAGGAAAGTTGTTTTTCTTTTTAAATGATTTTTAGTTTTTTTTATATAACTCTAATAATAAGCAATTACTAAATAAACTCATTAGCCAAAGCCGTTTCATGAATGCAAATTAAGAAAAATAATTGAAAAATTTGATTTCGTAGAAAATCCTGAAATCACGCTATTTCAATTTGGAACGTCAAGATTTATCTTTATTCAATTTATCCAGATTCTTTGCAATATATTTCTCCGAAGTAATAAGTGCAGTTTGAATTCGTTTTGCATAACGGATGCTATCTAAAATTTCTTTTTGTTTTTCTTCAACCAGCTCTTTTTGTTTTTCTACTAATTCTTTTTGCTCGGTAATTATTTTATTTTTCTTTTGATTTTGTCTCAAACTTCTGAAAATTACAATAGCTAATAGCAAAACTAAAATTAACCCGGCACTTACCGACGCGATTACAATTTTTTGTTTTTGTTTTTCTTCTTCAGCAATTACATCTTTTTTATCTTGCTCGGCTTTTGTTTCACCTTCTTTTTTATCAAAATCATATTGCATTTGGGTTTGAACTGTTTTTTTTGTATTTTCTTCATTGATCAAACTGTCTCTATACACTATATAAGATTTATAATTCTCAAGCGCGCTTTTATTATTGTTAGATGCACTGTCTATCCGTGATAAGCTATTGTAACATTCTCTTATAATTTCGGGTCGCCTCAATTCTTTTGAAATAGTGAGGGCAATACTAAAATATTTTTTAGCCGTTGCCAAGTCTTTAAGATTATAATAAGAGTTACCAAGGTTATAGTTAACAGAAGCTACACTTTCTTGATCACCTATTTCTTCTTTTATCTTTAAGGCAATTAAATGATTTTTTAAGGCACTTACGTAATCATGTTTGTCGTTGTAAATATTTCCAAGGTTGCCATAAGATGAAGCTACACCATTTCTATCACCTATTTCTTCCTGTATTTTTAAAGCGGCCTTATGGTACTTTAAAGATTCGTCGTAGTTATTCAAAGTGTAATATATGTTTCCAATATCGAGAAAGCAGAGTGCGATGCCGCCCTTATCCCCTAATTCTTCTCTTATCTTTAGGGCCATGTTAAAGAACTTTAATGCGTCGGTATAATTAGCCTGATAAGTATAAATTCCGGCTATATTATAATATACAAAAGCAATTCCGCGTTTATCTTTTTTTTCTTCGTAAATTTTTAAGGCGGTAAAATAGTTTTTCAATGCGTTGGGATAGCCACCTTGTTTTGAGTAAACCAGGCCGATATTATTGTAGGCCGAGGCAATTTCATTTTTATCGCCAATTTCTTCCTTTAGCTTTAAAGCGTCAAAAAATATTTTTAAAGCCTCCCCGTATTTCCCCTGGTATAGATATATTCCGCCGATATTATTATAACAAATAGCTATACCGGGTTTATCGCCAATTTCTTGTCTGGTTTTTAGTGAAGCAAATTGATTTTCTAATGCAGTGGGAAAATCGCCAAGGCACATATGAATTACACCAATGTTGCAACGGGCATCTGCTGTTCTTTTTTTGCTATTGCGGTTAACCGATATTTGTTTTTGCGCTAATGAAAGGGCTTCTTCTCCGCACTTTAAACCTTCCTTGAAATCACCGACTTTTACATATTCAATACATAAATTATTTAACAACTTTATTTTTATGGTGTCGACGTTATCCTTTTTTACGAGGATCAAAAGAGAATCGATATTCTTGTTTTGAGATTTAATAATCCCAAACAAAAAAATAATTGCACCAAATAGCCAAAGCCGTTTCATGAATGCAAATTAATAAAAATTATTGGGAAATATTTATTTCTTAGAAATTTCAAAACCAATTTTACTTTGCGACGAAACAGTTTTATTTTTTTCTAATAATTCATCGAGGTATTGAAAGACCACTTCAATGTTTTTGGTATTGTTCTCCGTTTTCTTTTTTATTTCTTCAATTGCTAAACGCAATTCGGTATTATCCATTAATGCCTGACGGATTCTTGTAAAGATTCGCATAATTTGAATATTTACAGAAATGGCACGGTCGCTGTTTAATATACCCGAAAGCATGGCTACTCCTTGTTCGGTAAATACTAAAGGAGGTTTTCTTAATCCACCCCATCTTGATGTCGCAATTTGCGATATCAAGATTTTGAACTCTTTTTGAGATAATTGGAACATAAAATCAGAAGGAAATCGCTTTATATTTCTTTTTACCTGTTCGTTCAAGCGCCCTGTGCTAACCTGGTAAAGCTCTGCTAAATCACCATCGAGCATCACTTTTTGCCCCCTTATTAAATAAATTTTACTTATTACAATTTCATCGGGGATGCTGACTGCATTTTTTTTCTTTGCCATCTTATTTTAATTTGGAGGGCAAATGTAAATATACAATTGCAAATTGCTTGCTATAATTTGTAGCAGTTTAATTCAAGGACGCAATTTGCTACCTTGTGATTGGTGCTTTTTCATTGGGAGAAGCAATCTTGAAGTCACAATTTGTGACTTCAAGTTTTGAAGTCTAATGAGGCAAATTGCACATATGATTGACACTTTTTCATTGGGAGAACCAAACTTGAGGTACCAATTTGGCACCTCAAGATTTTCCGTCTCTTTTTCGTGCAATTCAAAACTAAAATTTGTAATGTTTTATTCAAGGCCGCGATTTGTAACTAAGATCTTAGTTGACTTTATAACGCAGTAATTTAATTTCCCAATGATCGCAGCTGTTTACAAAACAAAAATTTGCGTAAACTACACCAACACCCGGACTATAAGTTTTGTAAATAATTCGGTTCGGACAAAGAGGATTAAAATTGGAATAAAAATAATCGTTTCGATTAATGCAATTAGTAAATGTCTGGGCATTAAAACTGAACGTTGTGGGATTTAATTTCATTACGCCAAATAAATTATACCAACCGCCGCCTTGTGAATAATATGTTTTTGAAATAGTATCATTAGTAAAAGATAATTTTAACGCAATATTTCCGTCTGAGTAAATAATGCAATTGGCCGAATCGGCAAAATAACCCTGTACGGCGGTGTTACCTGATATCTGATAAAATTTCCTGCCGCGTACGGTTATACTATCGTAAACGTACGCGCTGTCTGTTATACCTGCTGTAACAACATTATTGCTATCGATTACCTGCAATTGATAGATCCAATAATTGCCCGGTTTTAAGGGAGAGTAATCTTTAGCCGTAAAAGTTTTAGTGGGCGGTGGATTAATGGGATCAATAAGATTTTGGGGTATTTCTTTTTTTTCGCAGCTGATTGTAATTAACACAAAGCAAAAAATAGTTATCAAATGTCTCATAATATTTTTTAACTACAACGATGATACGAGTTAGTTTATTGCAAATAGAAACGAAAATTAATTTATTAATGAAACACAATATAAATATTTTTATTTCGTTGACGCTTTTGTTTTAGTAAGTCGCAAGAAATTATTTCTTGTCGATCTCCACAATTATATCGGGTATTTTTCAAATCTTCTAAATAGTTTTTTCGTAAAGTTTTAATCCTTTTGATAAACGCTCTATGCTTTTTGCAATGCGGTTAGTTTTTGTTTCTATTTGTTTTGCTGAGGAAATCCATAATACATAGAGCCGCTGTTCGCTTTCGCTTAATTTTTTAAAAAATACTTCGGCTTTTGGTTCATCCTTTAAGCAGCTCTCAAATTCTTCCGGAATTTCAAATTTAGAATCGTCAAGGTACAACAGCACTTTCACTTTGTCACCTTCTTTTTTTTCTTTTCTTATTTGGGCTTTTACGGGTAAGAGAAGTCCTTTTTTACCGTACGACTGCAATATGATTTTGTTCACCGGAAAATCATCAATGGTACCTTTTACTTTTAATTTAGGATATTTCCCATTAACTTTTTTTATATCGTTAATTAAAACATAAACCCATCCTTTATGTCGCTCATGTTTTTTGAGGATGTAAGTATTGTTTATGATAGGTTTTGATTTCATTAATTAAAGATAAAATTATTTTTTCTCAAAAACCACAAAACAATAATCGCCAATTTTGTTATCGTATTGTTTTTTTATTTCCGGAAAGTGACTGTTATCTATATCTTTTCGTAATTGTGCCAAGCCTTTTTGTATTTCGGGATGGGCGGCGTTAGTGGCAAAAGTAGAAATGCCTTTTCGTATTTGTTCGTTAAAGTATAATTCCGGATTATGTTTACCGGAATGCAAAAACAAATCCTGCAAATCTTCTTTCACAAAATAATTTTCAATAGTTTGTAATTTGAAACCATTTTCCTCTGCATCTTTTTTAATAGACTCAATTGAAGGAAGAACTTTAGATGCATTTTCAATAATAGTTGGAAAATAATGACTGAGCCAATAGCCTTTTGTTTGTTCTGGCGCAGAAGTAAAAAATACTAATTTGCTACCTGATATTAAAACCCGGTTTAATTCTTTAAAACCTTGTTGCTTGTTTTGCCAATGATGAATCGTTAATGTTGCAATAGCACCATTGAAAAAATTATTCTCTGCCGGAATATTTTCTGCAGTACCTTTAAGCCAATTAATTGTACTTGATTTTATTTTTGCTTCCTTAAGCATTACCTCCGAAGGATCAATACCAATAAATTGTATGCCTTTTTGTTCTAAGGCAATTGTGTAATTTCCTGTACCGCAACCAATATCTAAATATTGTTTTCCTTTTTGTGGTTCTAATGGTGCAAGCATCCGCTCCAATAAATACGCATCGGCTTTGCGGGTGCTGTTGTAACTGATGCCTATGTTGTTATATACAGGATTGTTTGGTTTCACTTACTAAATGTAGAGAATTGTTTGCAGATTGCAAATTGCTTGCTATAATTTGTACCATTTTAATCTTGAAGTCACAATTTGTGAAAGAAGAGTTCTATAATCCAAAATTCGTCAAATATTTTTCATCTTCAATTAAAAACACTCTGTAAATTGGTTCTGTTTTGGGAATGCCATCTGATGTAACAAACTTTAAATCCTTGAAATATAATAACGAACCTGGTTTTAATTTGCTCACGTATTCGAGCATTTTTTTTGTAAGTCGGCCATTAAATGAACTGTCTTGAACAAATTCCTTGTTCGTGTACATCTCCATTTTAAAGCTTTTTATTTTAAATTTTCCTAAATATTTAAAATCTGCATAAAACGTGCCAGCCGCTAACATTAGTTTTGTTATTGAAGAATCGCATCTCACTCCTGCTATTTTGATGGAAGGAAAGGGAATATATTGGTACGGTTTGTTATAAACAATTCTAAATTCACCGTTTTTATTGGGAAGATAAATTGAAAGTAGAGTATTAACAGGAAGTAAATTATTAATTACAAAAGTGCTATCAGTTAAAGCTTTTTTAGTTCCATTGGTTATTTTCCACGCATAGTTACTTGTTTTGGGATTGAAAATAATTTTAACGCAATTGTCATAACCCATAAATAAATAATTGTCGTATGGGAATACGCTAAAGCCCCCGGCACTTACTTTAAATTTTTCTACTTTATTCTGAACAGTATTTTGCGCCTCACCAAAAAGATAAAGAATCATTAATGCTCCTGATAAATGATATTTGAAAATACTCATCATATAATAATATTATTTATGTCGGCTAAACTGTAATTTTGTTTTTTTAGAGTTTGCACTTTAAATGTATGGCTGGTTAAAGATTTATCTATTCCGGAAAATGAAGCTGATGGAACCCAGGCCAAAGTATTATCAGCTGTAATAATAATTAAAACCGTTTCAGCATCGGGATTAAATGAAAGTTTTTGACTTAATGATAAAGTGTACATAGCATTTTTTCCTTTTTCAACTAAATATAAGGCGGCAGGTTTAATTATTTCTCCGTTTTCATTCTGGTAATTTGCCGCCAATATTACGCCTTGAGGGAGATTTTTCGGACAATCAGAATTCCAAATGCCGAATTCTTTTACCTGAAAAGTTCTGTATACAATTTCTTGCGAAGCTTCAGTTAGCTTTTGTTCTTGAAACACAACCGCCATTGAATCGTTATACACTTTCTGACTTTTTTTGAGAAGTTCTCTGTACCTATTCATTGATTCGACATAGCTAAAGAACTGTGAATTTAATTTATCTTCTTTAATTTTTTCACTATTTGTTTTCTCATTTAATTTTTTAGAATAAACTTCGTTGAGTTTATTGTATTTAGCTATGGCTTCTTTATAATCGGTAGTATCGCATACCGGATAAGCGATTACCTGGTAAGTTTCATTGGGATTTGTAAACGTAATTTTGTAATCTTTAGTTTCGCCAATTCTTTCAATTAATGCTCCGTACCATGACTTATTTGCTTTTTCAGCGTTGTAATCTTTATTTTTTTCTGATTCTTCAAATATTACATTTTTGAAAACTGCTAATTCTGGAAATATGCCTTCAGCTACCTCAATTGTAAATTGATGTTTATCTGAATTTGCTTTTTCGGGTTTAATTAATTTTCGTTTATTCGGATACGCGATTATTTTTTCTTTTGGAGTTACATCGGCCACTTTAATTGTATTAACGGTGTCTTTATTTATATAAACCCAGCCGCTTTTTCTGTCTTTCATGTAATACTGATTAAATTTTATTTTGTCGCCGTCTAAAGTGGCTAATTGAACTTCAATACTTTTATTTTGATTAACGTAAACAGGTTTGTTATCCTTAGTGGCAAATACTTCAAACATACCTGCCGACTCGAAATCTGATTTTACGCCGGCGGAATCGTAGCGCATGGGAATGTTACCTAAAATTGTTTCACTAATATTATGAAATTCCCGGTAATCAAAATCTACATTTCCCTTTATTACCTTACCATTTTCATCCACAAAACTTTCTTTGGGGATTTTTATTATTGTTCCGCTTTCATAAATTAGTATTGTATCCTTGTCAGAATTTATATTAAATTCTTTTATGGGATTCTCATTATTGTTTAATGCAATTGTTAATTTAATCTCAGGTTTTATTTCTTCCTTTTTTTTAAGATAAAAAAGGGATGAAACTAAAACTGCGGTTCCAACAAAACCTGTAAGTAACATTTTGCCAATTGAAATACTCGACTTTATTTTGCTAATCTTTTCCATAGCTAGTGATTTTTTATTTGTAACGTCATCGTTTAACAAAAGTTACAATTTTAAAATACCTGTAACTTTTTGTTTGTTTCGGATTATACTAAGTGAATATGATTTCTTTCCAAGCAAAGACAAAAGATTTTATGAATGCGCTCGATAAATTGCGCCGTACCAAAAAAGGGGTTTGGATGATTTACCGAACCGAAACTTGCGAAATAACTTTAATTGATGGCATCGTTACACTCGCCATCCCCGGCGCCATTTTTAATTTTACCGCCAAAACAATTGGCACCGCCAAAACCACTATTTTTTTTACAAAACTCTACAACATTATAAAATGCCATAACCAGGATTTAATAACAGTTGAATTTTACGACGAAACAATTACATTGGGACACGTAACCGTAAAAGCCGAAACCATTTTTTTTAGAAACGATAAAATTTTAAAAACAATAGTTTTACCAATAGATTATACCGACCTCGATTTAATACGCCTAAAAACAGAAGGCTACACACCCGAAGAGTTAGAATTTAATAACTTATTGCATTTAATAGAACAAGCCGAACGCCGCGTGTTTTACAGCATACGCTGCGCCGCAAAATACCTGCGCCAATACGGCATAATGCCAAAAGAAATAAAACAATTTGTAATGCAACGCCTAAGTATAAATTTAGACTTAGACGAAAAAGATTTGAAAGTGCTGCTGGAGCAGGAGTGAAGGAAATAATGTTACATTTATACTATGAATAAATTTAATTTAATTGATAACTTTTTTATCGACCAAAAAGACTACATTGATTTTTTGGTTACAAAAAAGGAAAGAACTATAGCAAATGATGAAGCTACTTGCTTTGCAACGTTAGAAAAAATTGATGAAAAGCATTGGTTATACACGATTACTTGGTTACCCGAAGATAAATATATTGGTGATTATGTAATCCCTTTTAAAGCTTCAATTGAAAACGTTGATAAATTTAATAAGGGATGCAAAATTTTAGCAGAACGTTTAACAGGTTATATCGAAACTCAAAATGTAAATTCTGTGCCTGAAAACCCTCCAGCATTTGGAGACTTGACTTTTGTAAAATGAACTTCTTTTTTGATAATTAATTTGGTCTATTTATTCTAAAATCCTTTCTGCAATAGATATCTATCGTATTTTTACTACCTTAGGGTGTAATTATAAGTACAAATGGAAAGATTTATTTACGGCTTTTTATTTTCTTGTGCTATTTCAATTATTATTATTGGATATTTAATTTACAAATACTTGAAAGATGGTAAAAAATAAAAATATTGTTTTATTATTTGTTTTGTGTTTTATTATGGGGTTTAAGTTATTTTCACAATCAAATACTTTTGTTTGGATTGGTGAAACTGAGGAAAAAACATTAAAAACAATGAAGGCATGGGAAAAGGATGGGTTTAAACTAACTAAACAGGTTGCATATGATGTGGAGTTTAAGAGTAATGTCACCACATATCAGTTAGTAAGCGATAATTTACCATATTTTACTGTAACAGTATTTAAAGGGAAAGTTGGAAATTATTTTTATCTGGATGACGAAATTGAATAATGGAAACCCATTTAAAGTGCAGCAAGATTTATTTACGTATTTTGGAGATACTAAATCCGGTAAAGGAAGAATTATAGTTTTCTGTTCTGTTATTACTTCTAAGATTACAGATAAACATTTAGCTCCTTTTATTAAAAGCCCAGGACAAACTTTCGAAATATTAAAGTGACTAATTTTTTAAATAAATTGCTCGGATGACAAAGCCGCGTCTAAAGCATAAAGTTAATTTTTTTTGTAACCTTTTATTTATTTTACGAAAAAGAACTCAATTTTCCAAATATATTTTTCATTAATTGGTTCAAAAATGAACTATCTTTTATCTCGTTAAATTGTTATCTTTATTGAAAAGCAATAACCTTAAAATAGATTATGAGAAAACATTATATTAATATGAGTGAAGTACCAATTTCTTACTCTATCGATTTAACTAAGGATAATGGATTATTGGAATTGGAAATTTTGAAAAGAAATTATTTGAAAGGGACTGAATATTTTGATGTTGAATTTGGTACAACAGAAAAAATTATAGACCTAATTATAGTTCCCGCTAGGCGTGGAGATTTCACGATGTTTATGCAAGCTCTTGATTGCGGTAAATCTTATTTCGAATCTTTAGATGTAGTTACGAATTGGCAAAATGATTGCGAATCGGATTTAATTTGTGAATATTCAATCGTTTGCGTTTTAGAAAAAAAGTGCGAACAGTTTTATGGTTACGGGAAAAATATTTTCAGAAACCTTGGTTATGTTTTGGCGTGTGTAGAATTACAAAATTTAAACACTGTTAATTAGATAAGTTCGTCTTTTACGCAGGTCAAAAATTCTTACTGACAAACGAGAAATTATCATTGCATGTTGATTTCAATATCTTCTAAATTATCTTGTATTTTATCTATTTTTTGATTTACATCATAAATGGTATTATCAATAGAATTTACTTTTGTTAAAAGCGTATTAATTTCGTTTTGTTGATTTATCATTAGTATTGCTGAAAGTACTAAAAGTATAATTGTTATAATTTGAAAATTTTCTTTGACCCAATTTCTAAGTTTTATTAATTTATTTTTCATAATTATTAATTTTTGTTTGTAAAAGAGATTATAAATGCGTGTGAACCTTATTTATTCATAGAGGTATTTTAATTCAAAGCGGATATTAATTGTAAGACAAAACCTATAACTAACATTAGTAAACCAAACCTTGTCAATTTATTTGCAATTTTCTTTTGTTTAATAATATTGTCCGAAAATTCAAACTTGGCAATATCCATACCAATTGTTCCAACTGAAATCTGTAAATAATCAAGCAAGCTTAACATTGCTTTATTTAATCTTTCGGTGCCGGCAAACAATAATAGCGCACCGAATATATCTAGTATTAACCCAAAAATTTGTGCCATAATTATTTCATATTGATGTGATTTTCTTTTCCCTCCCCCGACAAAAAAGCCCCCCAATTAATTTGAGAGGCTTTTTTTATTTTAATTTTCAAATTCGAGATTTCCATACCCAAAAAAGAAAAAATTTTGTGCAATGAGATAGAAATTATTTCCATTACTTATTTCCATTACTTTTAAGCTTATTAAGTTCTTTATCAAAATCAGAGATGAACTTTTGGTCTTGAATTCTTCTGTACTTTGAGTATTCTGATTCCGCTTTTTTACTTGCCATATCGTGTGATATTTTACCTGGATTATTTAATAAATCGTAACGGTTTATTTTTATGAATGAATCCAATGCCTCAACCCATTCTTTCATTTTCATTGGAATATTTCGCTCTGCTTGCAATTCTGCAAAGTTAAGATATAACTCTACTAGTCTGTTTAATTCACTTATTTCCTTTTCAGATAAATAATTTTTTGCAATGTTTGTATCCGATTTTAAAATTTTTCCATTCGGTGAATTCTTCCAAGTAGTCAATCCCATGTTAGGATTTTCAGCATTTGCTCTACTTTCAATAATTTCTGCTGCTGTATTTCCTGTAATTGCCCAATGAAGTTTATTTTGAACAGTTTTATAGAAATTTAAAGTAAGTTCTGATTTAAGGTCGTAATCGATACTACATTGAGCATATATATCTGTTATTTTTTGATAGAATCGTCTTTCTGATGCTCGAATTTCTCGAATTCTTTCGAGTAATTCTTCAAAATAATCTTTGTCAAATATCTGACCGCCTTGTTTTAATCTTTTGTCATCTAAAACAAATCCTTTGATGATAAATTCTTTTAATGTTTTGGTAGCCCAAATTCTAAATTGGGTGCCTCTTTGCGATTTGATTCTATATCCAACGGATATAATTACATCTAAATTGTAATAGGAAATCTCATAGTCCTTTCCATCATCGGCAGTTGTTCGGAATTTCCGAACAACTTGAACTTCGTTCAGTTCCCCTTCCTTAAAAACATTACTTATGTGTTCACTTATAGTGGATTTTGACCTGTCAAACAATTCTTGCATTGCCTTTTGAGTAAGCCAAACTGTTTCATCATTAACAAAAACGTCTACTCTAACTTCGCCATCTTGAGAAGTATATAAAATAAAATCTGAATTTTGATTAAGGTTATCCATTAACTAGTTCTTTTAACCTATTAATTCCCATTCATTTAATTTTTAATTCGATAAAAAAACCTCTCGTTTTATTGAGAGGCTTTTTTTATTTTAATTTTTAATTTTTCTTCTAAACATCCTTATAACGTTCCCCCAACACCGAACCGAGTCCTAACTTCCACAAGCTTCACACTCATCCGGGTTATCGAGTGAGCAACTTAATTGCGCTTGCTGTTCTTCTACACTTAAAATGTGTGCTTGTCCGCGTTCTACTAACAAGGCATCTTCGTTTCCTAACACTTGTACGTTTGGTTGCGATAAAGCGTTTTGGTCAACCGTAAATTTAATGGCGTCGGCGGCAGCTTTGGTGCGTAAATAATACATGCCGGTTTTTAATCCTTTTTTCCAAGAGTAAAAATGTGCGCTGCTCATTTTTGCAAAGTTGGCGTCTTGTATAAATAAATTTAAACTTTGGCTTTGGTCAATATACGCACCGCGGTCGGCCGCCATATCAATAATGGTGCGTTGTTTAATTTCCCAAACGGTTTTGTAAATGTCTTTTACGTTTTGCGGTATTTCGGGTATGCCTTGTACCGAGCCATTAGCGGCAATAATTTTATTTTTTAAATTCTCATTCCAAATTCCCAGTTTAACTAAATCGCGCAACAAATGTTTATTTACTACCACAAACTCTCCGCTTAAAACACGGCGGGTATAAATATTGCTGGTGTAAGGTTCAAAACATTCGTTATTACCCAAAATTTGCGAAGTGCTTGCTGTTGGCATTGGTGCCAATAATAATGAATTGCGCACGCCGTGTTTTTTAATTTCTTCGCGCAACACATCCCACTCCCAACGAGAGCTTGGTGTAACGTTCCACATATCGTGCTGAAAAATTCCTTTACTTACCGGCGAACCTTCGTAAGTTTCGTAAGCGCCATCAATAGCCGCTAAATCTTTACTGGCTGTTAAAGCCGCGTAATAAATAGTTTCAAAAACTTCGGAGTTTAATTTTTTTGCTTCTTCGCTTTCAAATGGGAAACGCATTAAAATAAATGCATCGGCCAAACCTTGCACACCTAAACCAATAGGACGGTGACGCATATTACTCTTACGCGCTTCAGGAATTGGATAATAATTACGGTCGATAATTTTATTTAAATTTTTTGTAGCCACATAAGTCACATCAAACAAACGCTGATGATCAAACGTTCCTGTTTTCTCATCCACAAAACGCGGTAAGGCAATACTTGCTAAATTACAAACCGCCACTTCATCGGCACTGGTGTACTCAATAATCTCAGTACATAAATTACTGGATTTAATAGTACCCAAATTTTGCTGATTAGATTTTGAGTTAGCCGCATCTTTAAATAACATATACGGATTTCCGGTTTCGATTTGCGCATTAATAATTTCGGCCCACAAGTCGCGTGCTTTAATTTGTTTGCGGAATTTTCCTTCGGCTTCGTATTTAGTATATAATTTTTCAAATTCTTCGCTGTGGCAATCGCTTAAGCCAGGGCATTCGTTGGGGCACATCAAACTCCAATCCGCTTCAGCTTCTACACGTTTCATAAATAAATCCGGAATCCAAAGTGCGGTAAATAAATCGCGCGCACGCATTTCTTCTTTCCCGTGATTTTTTCTGATATCTAAAAAATCATAAATATCGGCATGCCATGGCTCTAAGTAAACTGCAATAGAACCTTTTCTTTTTCCGCCGCCCTGGTCAACGTAACGCGCAGGTTCGTTATAAACTTTTAGCATCGGAATAATT
>JAHEYG010000096.1 GCA_023251725.1 Sphingobacteriaceae bacterium
GCATTTCGATACGAACTTGCTTTTTAGTATTTTCTTCGTTACTTAGACTATCGCTATAGGTAATATACATTTTATAATAATGCAAGGCGCCTTCGTAATTACAGAGAGCACTATCTGCCTTCGATAAATTTTTTGCAATTCCTTTGATTCCTTCTTTAAAATTAATTTCTTTTGAAAGAGGAAGTGCCATGGTTAGGTATTTGCCGGCTTCTTTAAATTTATTCATTTCTATATTTAATATTCCGATGTTGGTGAGGTTATGAACAATGCCGCTTTTATTACCAATTTCTTCAACCATTTTCAAGGTTTTAAAATAAAAATTTAAAGCTTTCTCATTTTCGTGTCGCACATAAAATATGTTGGCGATATTACCAAGGTGTCGCGCAATGCTATTTTTATCTCCAACTTCCCGGGCTAAATTTAGTGCTTTGTTATAATAAAGCATAGCCGTATCATGCTTTCCCATTTCATAATTAACAATTCCTACATTGCCTAATGTAATTGAAGTACTGTATTTATTCCCTAAGCCTTCAAAAAGTTTCAACGATTTTAAAATGTAATTTAATGCTTTAGGATAATCTTTTTGTTCTTTATAAACCAAACCAATGTTTCCTAATGTACTAGCTTGTGAAGTTTTATTTTCCAGTTTTTCAGATAATTTTAAAGATTGAAAAAAGAAATCGAGGGCTTTTGGATAATCGCCCTGCTCTTTATAAACAAAACCAATATTGCTCATGTTATTTGACCGAACTTGTTGGTCGTTCAATAAATTGGCCATGTTTAATGCTACAAAATAATATTCCAGTGCTTTAGAGTAATCGCCCAAACGCGTATAAACATTTCCTATATTACCAAGTAAACGACACGTTCCGATTTTATCAGCAATTATTTCTTTTAGTTTTAATGCTTTAAAATAATGAACCAGCGTGGTTTGATATTCGCCCCTAATCAAATAATAATAGCCAAGAGAATATTCGGCGTTAGATATTCCTTTTTTCCAACCGATTTTACCGGAAAGCGAAAAAGCCTGTTGAGCATAATCTAAAGCTTTATCGGGTTCCGAAGTTATGAATTGCCTAAAAAGAGCATTAAAGGTATTTACTTTATTTGTATCCTCCTTCGCCGAGTTTAAAACAGTAATCAGCGAATCAATCTTTTTATTTTGAGAAAATAAATTTATTCCCGAAAATAAAATACATACAAATATGATAAAGTTTAATTTCACTATTTATCATTTAATTTATTCAAATTTTTGTCAATGTATTTCTCCGAAGTAATTAATGCCGTTTGAATTCGTTTGGCATAATGTATCGAATCTAAAATTGCCTTTTGCTTTACTTCAATAATATCTTTTTGCTTTGATATTTCAATATTGGCTTTTTGTTTTAGGCGGTAGCCTCTCAAAATAAAAACTGCAAATAAAATCATTCCTATAAATCCTAAAATGAAACCATTGCGCTGTAATAATTTTTGTTTTGAACTTGCTTCCTGTTTTTGAATTTCGGCATCTTTTTTTATCAGCTCTTTATCCTTTTTCTCACTTTCGTATTTAGTTTGCATTTCATTAATCTGACTCGAATTTTCTTTACTAAAAATACTGTCTTTTAATTCGGCGTAATTTTTTTGGAATACGTATGCTTGTTTAAAATCTTGTTTTTTTGCATATACTTCTGAAATATGACCGTAAGCGATAAGCATTCCGGCCTTTTGCCCGGTTTCTTCATACAATTTTAAAGCACGGTTCAAATAAGAAAGCCCTTCATCTGTTTTATTCTGTTTAAGAAAAATATCGCCAATGTCGTAAACCACAGGTGCCATTCCACTTTTGTCACCAATTTCTTCATTTATTTTTACCGCTTTAAAATGATATTCCAGTGCCTTTTCTAAATTGCCTTTTCCCAAATAAATACTTCCAACATTGGTTAAATCGCGCGCAATATTATTTTTGTTTCCAAGCTCTTCCGATAGGTTTAATGCTTTTAAGTTATATTCGAGAGCTTTATCGTAATTTTTTTGTTGATCAAATAAAATTCCCAAATTAGTATAACAAGCTGCTAAACCATTTTTATCATCGCTTGTTTCAAGAATTTTTAAAGCTTTAAGCTGACATTCCATTGCGCTTTTATAATTTTGCAGGCTGCTGTATATATGCCCCATACTAATGTAACCATACGCAATTCCTAATTTATTTCCGGTAGCTTCCGATATTTTAATTGATTTTAATTGGTATTCGGAAGCTTTTTGAAAATCGCCTCTGTAAATAAAAATGTAAGCAATGTTTCCGTACCAGCCATCAAGTTTATTTTTTAAATTCAGTTTTTCACATAAACGAACTCCGTCCTGCAAATAAATCATAGCTCCATCAAAATCTCCAATGCCGAAATGTTTACGCGAAATTAAATTTAATAATTTAAGCTTAGCCGTATCCTCCTTCGCCGTTTTTAAAACAGTAATCAGCGAATCAATCTTTTTATTTTGGGAATTTAAATTGAATTGAAAAAACAACAACTGAGTTACAAATAGAATTAAAAATATTCGCCGCACTTGCATCTTTTAAAAATATTGATAAAAATTGAGTTAATGAATTCCATTAAAATTAAAACCCCGGTAAAATTTTCTACCGAGGTTAAAGCTGTGCTCCCACTTGGGCTCGAACCAAGGACCCCCAGATTATGAGTCTGATGCTCTAACCAGCTGAGCTATAGGAGCGGTTATTGTAAAAGGAGAGCAAAAATAGATATTTACTTAAAACTAACAAAGTATTTCTAAACAAAATACAATTTGCTACATTTCATAGCAACAATTCCTTACAATTGCATTTACCTTTGCCCCTCAATTAAAAATTAAGAGTGAAACCCCTTCTTAAAAAATATTTCGGTTATTCTTCTTTCCGCCCAATGCAGGAAGAAATTATCAATACCATCTTACAAAAAAAAGATGTTTTGGTTTTAATGCCCACCGGTGGCGGAAAATCTATTTGCTATCAAATTCCTGCCCTCGCCATGGAAGGTACCGCTCTGGTAATTTCTCCGCTCATCGCATTAATGAAAGATCAGGTTGAAGGTTTAAAAGCCAATGGTATCGCTGCCGCGTTTATTAATAGCAGCTTAAATCCTTTCGAAGAAAACGAAGTAAAATTAAAATGCCACCAAGGAAAAATAAAATTGCTCTATCTCTCCCCCGAAAAAGCCCTGTCAGAAATAAACGGTTTACTTCGCAATTTAAATTTATCTTTAATTGCTATCGACGAAGCACATTGTATTTCGCAATGGGGGCATGATTTCCGCCCCGAATACACCAAACTAAAAAATTTGCGCCAGGTTTTTTCTGATGTGCCGGTGGTTGCGCTTACCGCTACAGCGGATAAAGTAACTCGCAAAGATATTTTAGCACAATTACAAATCGAAGAATCAAAAACATTTTTGTCTTCTTTTGATCGCCCCAACTTAAGTTTAAAAGTAAGGAGCGGTGTAAAAGAAAAAGAAAAAGTAAGTGAGATTTTAAATTTTGTAAAATCGCGGCAAGGTCAGTCCGGAATAATTTATTGTCTCTCACGTAAATCTACTGAATCTATGAGCGAAAAATTAAATCTCGCCGGCATTCCCAGTATGTATTATCACGCGGGTATGGAAAGTGTAGAGCGTTCGCGCGTGCAGGAAAATTTTATTAAGGATGATGTTCCTGTTATTTGTGCCACCATTGCATTCGGAATGGGAATTGATAAATCTAACGTTCGCTGGATTATTCATAACAACATGCCTAAAAATATGGAAGGCTATTATCAGGAAATAGGCCGAGCCGGGCGCGACGGACTCGGCAGCGATACCATTTTATATTATAATTTAAAAGATCTGGTGATGCTAACACGGTTCGCAAAAGAAAGCGGACAATCAAAAATAAATATCGAGAAATTAAAAAGCATGCAGCATTATGCCGAGGCACGAATTTGCAGGAGAAAAATTTTATTGAGTTATTTTGGCGAAAGTTTTTTAAATAATTGCGGCAATTGCGATGTGTGTAAAAATCCACCAAACTATTTCGACGGAACGTTAATTGCACAAAAGGCATTATCGGCCTTAACACGTTTAAAGGAAAAAGTGGGAACCACTATGTTAATTTATATTTTACGCGGTTCGCATAATGCGGAAGTGCTAGCAAAAGGTTATGATAAAATAAAAACTTACGGCGCCGGAAAAGATCTGAGTTTTGATGTCTGGAATAATTATATTTTACAAATGATTCAACTAGGCGTTTTTGAAATTGCATACGATGAAGGCTATTCATTAAAAATTACCGATTACGGTAAAACGATTTTGCAAAATAAATCGAAAGTTGATTTTGCGAAAATTGATTCAGTCACCGAAAAAGAAATTACCCCGGTTTACGCAAGAATCGGCGAAAATAATAATCAATCGTTATTTGAAACATTGCGTTTGCTCCGTAAAAAATTGGCCGATGCCGAAAACTTACCGCCGTATATTGTGTTTCACGATAAAACATTAAAAGAAATGGCAGAGAAAATGCCGCAAACAAAAACCCAATTTATTGCCATAAGCGGTGTTTCTGAAACTAAATATTTAAAATACGGCGAAACATTTATTAATGCCATAATTCAAAATACACAAAACGAAAATGTACACAGCGCTCAAAGCGTTAACGATGCGCTTAGTAATGATAAAATAAAAGAATATGTAAAACAGCTTTCCGATATCGGTGTTCGCGTTTCTCACACTACAATTGGTAAAACATTGTTAGGCGTTGCACGAGATTTTACCGGCGAAAAAGTTAAGAATTTACCATTCTTCGGAATTCTTGCTTATAAAACAACGTACAAAACCATTTCTCCGATTTTAAAAAAATATTTCTCGAAAAATGTTCTTCCAAAAATTACAATTGATAATAAAGCGGCAGATGCATTTTTTATTTTTCCGGCATACAATCATTTTTCTGAATCTTCTAAACAAAGTTTAATAACTGCCATTTCAAATTTAACCATGTTGCGACCTACCAAATCTATTACTAACGAACATATTTTGGAACAACGAAAAAGTTATAAGCGCGCCTTTGAACCATGGACCGCAGAAGAAAGAATGTTATTTGAAAAAGTAATTGAAAACACAAACGATTTGAATTTTATTTCTCAGGTTTTTAAACGCAATCCTAGTTCATTAAAATCTGTATTTAATAAATTAAAAGTAGAAGCTTAAATGCAGTTAGAGAATCTTAACGAAAAACAAAAAATTAAATTAAAAATCGAATTAAAACTCCGGTGCATGGAAGTTCTTGCGGAGCGTATAAAAAATTCGCATACTGCAATAAATGAAGCTCAGGATTCGGCTAATAATGAACAAAAAAGTTCGTCGGGAGATAAATACGAAACATCCCGTGCAATGGGACATTTAGATATTGAAATGAACAGAAAACAGTTACATGAAACAGAACAAGAGCTTGCATTTTTGCAAATAATTAATGTAGAAATTACTTATAGTAAAATAGCAATAGGTTCAGTGGCGGTTTGTGAAGACAAATTATTTTTTATTGCCATCGGACTTGGAAATTTAAACTGGGAAAATAATAATGTAATTTGCATGTCTGCAAAATCGCCCTTGTACAATGAACTCAAACAAAAAAGTGCAGGCAGCGAATTTAAATTTCTGGATAAAATTTATCGTATCGAAGATGTATTTTAAATAAAAACCCATCCTGAATGAACAGAATGGGTATCAAAAATATTAAATTAATATTTATTTATAAGTTCCGTTTTCTTTCGCTTTTTTATTTTGTTGCGCAATTTTCATGGTTTCATAAATCAACAAAAAAACAATTGTTGCGCAAATTAAAATATTTACATTCTGACCAATTACTTTCATTCCGTCAAACACCCAATACGAAAATTTACCGGTTCCTTCAAAAATGTCGGTCCATGTTATCATTAAATGGTTCATATTATTTAAATTTTTGTAAGTTTACAAATACAAATATAAAACTATTTCTAAATCTGTTACACCTAAATAATAAATTGTGATTGTTGGGCCGCTAAAAAAAGGTTTACAAAGTGCATTACCGGTACTCATTCCGTTTTTTATTTTATTTATTTGTCTTGTTTATTTTAGTGTAAATAACTCTTTATCAATAGATTCTAGAAACATCCTTTATAACTTATTGCAAAAACAATTTCTATCGGCATGGATAATTTTTATTGTTAATATTTTTTGCCTGGTGGCAGGTTCTTTTCTTATTTCGGTTCTAACCATAAAACACGAAATTGCTGATAAACAAAATTATTTACCGGCTTTTTTGTATTTATTTTTTAGTTCGCTGGTGCTGGATAAAAATTTGCTTCATCCCGCGTTAATCGCCAATATTTTCATTTTAGTGGCTTTGAACTCGCTCATCGATACTTATCGCGACGAAAATGTACTGTCTAAAATTTTTAACGCTGCTTTTTTTACAATTCTGGCTGTATTCTTTTATTTAAATTATGCCTTTTTTATTTTTTTATTTTTTATCGGCCTCATTATTTTGCGACCATTTAACTGGCGCGAATTAGCAATGAGCATTTTTGGATTTATTGCCCCCGTTTTCATGTACATTTGTTTTTGTTATTTAATAAATGCCGATTATATAGTCTTTTTTACCGACCTCTTTGATTTATTAAGTTTTTTTCAGAAACCCCTCATCTCTGAATATTATTATCCGTTACTTTTTGCTTTGTGCATTTTACTTGTTTTATGCACAGCCAAACATTTTTCGAAAGGTTTTGGCGGGAAAGTTAAAACTCAAAAAGCTATTAGTATAATTTATTGGTTCCTCCTACTTTCGTTTATTAATTTTTTCTCTAAAAATAATGATTACTATTTTCCAACCATTGCTTCAACCATACCTTTGAGTATTTTATTCAGCGATTATTTTTATAATATTAAACAGTTAAAAATTTCGAACACCCTGTTTTTTTTGTTGCTTGCTTCCGGCTCTGTTTTGTTTTTAATGCGGTTTCACATTTTTTAAATTAGAAATTGTTTTTAGCAGTTTTCTATTAATCATTTTCAGAATACCCGGCCACTAACCTTCTTCATTCCCATTCAACATTTATTATTCAACACCTGCTCGCCCCGGCCTTTGCTTGCGCGACGGCAGGCAGGTTTATCATTTCATAAGTTCTTCCCAATATTCTGCCCCTCGTCTGGTGTGTGGTATTACGATGGTTCCTCCAACAATATTGGCGACTGCAAAAATTTCATAAATTTCTTCAGTTGTACATTTTTGTTCCTTGCATTTTTCTAAATGGTATTTAATGCAATCATCGCAACGCAAAACCATACTCGCAACTAAACCGAGCATTTCTTTGGTCTTTACATTTAAAGCGCCTTCCGAATAAGTTTGTGTATCTAAATTAAATAATCGTTTAATTACCAGGTTATCTTTACTTAAAATTACTTCGTTCATTTTTGAACGATAGTCATTAAATTCTTTTACAGTTTTACTCATGTTTTATGTTTTTATTTTCTTTCATCCCCAATTAATTCTTCTTTCTTAATTTATAAACCCAAGAACAATTCTTAATTTCTAAGCTAATTTATATTTTTTTACAACGTATTTCGAGACATAAATACTTATTTCGTACAATAAATACATTGGGATGGCGACCACCATTTGAGAAGTTACATCCGGACTCGGCGTAATAATGGCAGCAGTAATTAAAATAACAACAGCGGCGTGTTTCCTATATTTACGCATAAATTTTGGCGTGAGAAGCGTCATCCGTGTTAAAAAATAAACTAGTACCGGTAATTCAAAAATTATTCCGCTTACTAATGTCATAGTAGAAATTAAAGAAATATAATCATCGAAAGTATTATTGGTTTGTACAATTCCGCTCGAAGAAACCTGATAATTAATTAAAAAGTTATACGACATCGGAAATAATAAAAAATATCCGAAACAAATTCCAATTAAAAATAATATAGAAGCCACAACAACAAAAAATTTTACCGGGCCAATTTCCTTATCCTTTAATGCCGGACGAATAAATTTCCACAATTCCCATAACACTACAGGAAATCCTAATATTAATCCCACCAAAAACGAAATCCACATGTGATTAAAAAATTGTTCCGACGCGCTTAAGGTTTGCAAATGCGGATTTCTAATTTCTAAACACATTACATCGCCTGCCCCAAGTTTATGACCCAAGGCACACAAAACTTTGTACGAAATAAAATCCTGGCGAAGCGGACCAAAAATTACAGTATCAAAAACAAAATCATTAAAACAAAATGCGGTAATCGCCAAAACAGCAATCACAGCTGCACAACGCACTAAATGCCAACGCAAAGCTTCCAAATGACCTAAAAAAGACATTTCAGAACCTTGCTTTGCTTTACTATCGTTCCCAAAAAGAGTCATATTTTCAATCACAAATGTACGATTAAGAATGAACTGTTAAAATGAGTAAGGTGGCAGTCTTACTGAGTAAAGTGTTTTGAAGCTAAATGCTTTTTAATTAAACTTGCTTAAACTTTTAGATCCTTAAAACATGAAATTAAAAAATTTACTCTTAGCTCTTCCCCTTATTTTTAACATGAAAAGTCTTGCGCAGATTCCTGTTGCAAATTTTTCAATGAATCCTAATCCGGTTTGTGCAGGTTCGCCTGTTTCAATTACCGATATGTCTACTAACTCACCCACTGCATGGTCTTACACTTTTACCGGTGGCGCACCTGCAACTTCTACATTGCAAAATCCTGCTGTTACTTTTACGGCCGCCGGAACTCACACTGTTTTTCTTATTGCTGCAAACGGAACAGGAACAAGTTTACCTGTAATGAAAACACTAACTGTAATTGCTACACCAACTGTTTTTATTAATCCTGCAAATCTTACCACATGTATTGGAGGAACTTTAACTTTTAATGCTTTCGCTGCCGGTCCGGGTGCACCTTTCACTTTTAGCTGGGTACCAACCGGAGTAACTACAAGTACAATGGCCGTTTCTCCGACAGTAACAACCATTTATACTTGTGTTGTTACCGGAACAACCGGATGTAATGCTTCCAGAACGTGTACAGCCAATATTAATCCTCTGCCAACAGTAACAATTACTTCTAACCCTGTGAGTCTTTGCCCCGGAGGTACAGCCACTTTGACTGCAACTGCTTCTTTGCCCGGGCCATTTACTTATACCTGGTCAACAGGATCTAACGCCGCTAATATTACTACCAGCATTGCTGCTGTATATACTGCAACGGTTACTAACGGAAACGGATGCAGAGGAACAAAATCGTATACTTTGGGAACCTCTCCGACATTATCTTTAACAGCCACCTCTAACCCTACTACATCGAGCATTTGTTCAGGAAACAGCGCTACTTTATCAGTAACCGGTGCAACTTCTTATACATGGAGTACTGGTTCTACATTTTCTATAACTTTAGTAACGCCAACAGTAACCACCACCTATTCTGTTATTGGTGCCAGCGGAACTTGTACGGGCTCAACAGTAAAAACAATTACCGTTAACCCCACTCCTACTGTTACAGCCACAGGCTCTCCAACTACCGCAATTTGCAGCGGAAGTTCAGCCACACTATCGGCAATAGGCGCTACTACTTATACCTGGAATCCCGGTGCATTAACCGGAGCTAACGTTGTGGTTACACCGACACTCAATACAACTTATACTGTAGTAGGAGCCAACGGAAATTGTACTAATACAAGAACCGTTTCTATTAATGTTAATCCGAATCCAACCATTACGGCGGTAACCAGTAACAGTTTATTATGTGTAGGGCAAACCGCTACCATAACCGGAGGCGGAGGATTAACTTATACATGGAGTACCGGAGCAACTAGCTCTAATATTGTAGTAAGCCCAACCGTTACTACTTCTTATACCGTTACCGGTTCAAATGCATTTGGATGTTCGAAATCATTTACAATTACGCAAGCGGTTTCGCCGTGTGCAGGAGTTCAGCAAATCGGAGTTCAGAGTTCGGAGTTTGGAGTATTTCCTAATCCGAATAATGGTGAGTTTACAATTTCGGTTAAGCAGGTTATCGATAATACTTACGTGGAAGTTTATAACAGTTTAGGTCAATTAATAAATAGAAACGCTATAAAAGATTTGAATACAAAAATTAATTTGAATAAAGATGCAGAAGGTCTTTACCATGTGAGAATTATTCAGGATGGTAAATCAGTTTACAATACCAAGATGCTCGTAAATTAATTTTCTACGTTTTTTAAATAAAAATCCTCCCGATTAACGGGGGGATTTTTTTTGCTTTTTCAATAATAAATAAGATAAGTGAGGTTTGATACATAAAAATCTAACCAGTCGAACCTCATATTCTCTATAAGCATTAATAACATTACGTTTGTTCAAAAACTGTGTGATAAAAATCTGCCGAAAAAGCTAAAAAAAGGTTTAAAAAGCGGCAGATTTGTATATGCTCG
>JAHEYG010000097.1 GCA_023251725.1 Sphingobacteriaceae bacterium
ATTTGAAAAAAAACGTTAATTTCATCCAATATTAAACTTTAATTGATTTTTTATGGCTCTTATTCTCCCCGTAAAGGGCATTTTGCCACAGTTCGGAAAAAATTGTTTTCTCGCCGAAAATTCCACCGTTGTAGGAGATGTTATTATGGGCGACGATTGCAGTATTTGGTTCAATACAGTTATTCGCGGTGATGTAAACAGTATTAGAATCGGAAATAAAGTTAACATACAAGACGGCGCTGTTTTACATTGCACTTATGAAAAAACTAAAGTGTATTTAGGGAATAATGTTTCGGTTGGACACAATGCTATAGTACACGGATGCAAAGTAAATGATAATGTATTAATAGGAATGGGTGCCATTATAATGGACAATTGCGAAATAGGCAGCAACACCATTATTGCCGCAGGCGCCGTTGTTACCGAAGGAACCATTGTACCGAGCGGATGTATATTTGCCGGTGTGCCCGCTAAAAAAATAAAAGATATTTCGGAAGAATTAATTAACGGCGAAATAAATCGCATTGCCAATAATTATTTAATGTATAGTAGCTGGTTTCGCCACTAATTTCACTAATATACACCAATCTGTGTGCTTAAAAATTAGTGTTAATTCGTGAAAATTCGTGGCCGGCTAAAGGTTGATGTGCTTCGATTTTACTTCTTTCCCAAAAAATTTACTGGCTTGTGAATTAAAATTTTCTTCTGAGCCTGTAGTGTAAAATTTTATCATGCCGCCTTTACTGCATTTCGTTTCCATTTCGGGATGGCGTTTTAAATAATCTGAAAGTCCGTTAGCGGTAATTTCTCCTTGCGACAATAAAGTGAGTTCGTAAGGCAAAAATTGTTTTATTTTATTAATGAGTAAAGGATAATGTGTACAACCCAAAATAATGGTGTCAATGTTTTTTGACTGCTTCAATAAATTATCGAGATTTTGTTTTATGTAATAATCTGCTCCCGGTTTATCGTATTCGTTATTTTCAACTAAGGGAACCCACATCGGACAAGCTTCCTGATAAACTTCCATGTCGGGAAAAAATTTTGTAATCTCAATTAAATATGAATTGGAAGAAATAGTTCCGCTTGTTCCCAACACGCCTACGCATTTTGTTTTAGAATAATTTCCAATAATTTCGGTGGTGGGACGTATAACGCCTAGCACCCGTTTTGTGGGATCGATAATTGGTAAATCTTTTTGCTGAATGGTTCGCAACGCTTTGGCGGAAGCGGTATTGCAAGCGAGTATTACTAAATGACAGCCTTTATTGAACAAGCGCTTTACGCTTTCTAAAGTATATTCATAAACCGTTTCGAAGGAGCGTGTACCATATGGCGCGCGAGCATTGTCGCCTAAATACAAATAATCGTATTGCGGCAATTTTTTTACAATTTCCTTTAAAACAGTTAAACCGCCATAACCCGAATCAAAAATGCCAATGGGCGAATGTTTATTTTGTGTATCTTCCAATTAGTTTACAAAATAAAGAATTCTTTTCTAATTACCATAAGCTAATCGTATTTTTGTACATGTTTAACAAGGAACTGGAACCGGAAGATTTTTATTATAGTGAAGATGGCTACATTGTTTTTACCGAAAAATATCTTTTAAAAAGAGGTTATTGTTGTAAGAATAATTGTAAACATTGTCCTTACGGATACAATATAAAAACGGGTAATTTCGATTTACCTAAAAAGGATAAGAAAAATTGAAAAGGAAATAATTTTATCATCCGAACAAAATTTTTAATTTAGCGTTTAATGGATACAAGTACTTTTCAGAAAATAGTTTTGCTGGGCATTCCCAACGAATTGCCTCCCGCTAAAATTTATGATCCTTCCATTAATCACGCACCCAAACGAAAAGACAGTTTAAATGCCGAAGAAAAAAAATTAGCAATAAGAAACGCGCTTCGTTACTTCGATAAAAAACATCACGCTGTTTTAGCAAAAGAATTTTCGGACGAATTAAAAACTTACGGAAGAATTTACATGTATCGTTTTCGGCCGGATTATAAAATTTACGCACGCCCAATAAATGATTATCCGCATCAATGCCAACAAGCGGCCGCCATAATGCACATGCTCAGTAATAATTTAGATGCCGCTGTTGCACAGCATCCGCACGAATTAATTACTTACGGCGGCAATGGCGCTGTGTTTCAAAACTGGGCACAGTATTTATTAACGATGCAGTATTTAGCAACAATGACCGATGAGCAAACTTTAGTTTTGTACAGCGGACATCCCATGGGATTATTTCCTTCGCACAAAGATGCGCCGCGCGTTGTTGTTACCAACGGAATGATGATTCCGAATTACAGTAAGCCCGACGACTGGGAAAAATTTAATGCACTCGGCGTAACACAATACGGACAAATGACTGCCGGAAGCTTTATGTATATCGGTCCACAAGGCATTGTACACGGCACAACTATTACAATAATGAATGCCGTTAGAAAGATCATCCCACTCCGGCTCTCCCCTGGGGGGAGAGAGCAGAACAATCCTCTTATGGAAAAAAATAATGTCGGAGAGGGGCTAGGAAAAATATTTGTAACAGCTGGCTTGGGCGGAATGAGTGGCGCGCAACCTAAAGCTGCAAAAATTGCCGGATTAATTTCTGTTACGGCCGAAATAAATCCGAAAGCAATTACAACACGTCATTCACAAAAATGGGTGGATGAAGTGTTTGATGATTTATGTAATTTAATTGCGCGCATAAAAAAAGCGCAGCAGGATAAAGAAGCAGTTTCATTAGCCTATCAGGGAAATGTGGTGGATTTGTGGGAACATTTGGTAAAAGAAAATATTAAAGTTGACATTGGTACAGACCAAACTTCCTTACATAATCCTTGGGCGGGCGGTTATTATCCGGCGGGTTTTTCATTGGAGGAATCGAATAAAATGATGGCGGAAGATCCGGCAAAATTTAAAATTGAAGTTCAAAAAAGTTTAGTGCGTCACGCTACAGCGATAAATAATTTACACGAAAAAGGAATGTACTTTTTTGATTATGGCAATGCGTTTTTATTGGAAGCAAGTCGCGCAGGTGCAAAAATTGTAAAACCGAACGGCGATTTTATTTACAATTCTTATGTTCAGGATATTTTGGGCCCGATGTGTTTTGATTATGGATTTGGTCCGTTTAGGTGGGTTTGTACTTCAGCTAACCCTCTCGACCTTGCGGCAACCGATGAATTAGCTTTAGAGGCATTGGAAGAAATTTATAAAACTGCTCCCAATGAAATTAAACAACAGCTAAGCGATAATATTATTTGGATTCGTGATGCGATGAAAAATAATTTAGTGGTTGGTTCGCAGGCGCGGATTTTATATGCTGATAGTGAAGGTCGCGTTAAAATTGCATTGGCAATTAATAAAGCTATTCGTGATGGGAAAATTACAGCGCCGGTTGTTTTGGGAAGAGATCATCATGATGTTAGTGGAACCGATTCTCCTTACAGAGAAACATCTAACATTTACGATGGCTCTAAATATACTGCCGACATGGCCGTGCAAAATTTTGTGGGCGATGCCTTTCGCGGTGCCACCTGGATAAGTTTACACAATGGCGGCGGTGTTGGCTGGGGCGAAGTGATAAACGGTGGTTTTGGTTTGGTGTTGGATGGTAGTAGTGATGCAGACCGTAGGTTGCAGCAAATGTTGTTTTGGGATGTGAATAACGGAATTGCGCGCAGAAGCTGGGCGCGAAATAAAGAAGCACTTTTCGCCATAAAAAGAGAAATGCAAAGAACTCCCAATTTAAAAATAACTTTACCAAATTTAGTTGACGATAAAACGATTGAAGGGCTGTTTTAGTTAAGCATAAATATGTTTTATAAAGAAATAATTTTCTGTTGTTTTATTTTTTTTCTCAAAAACGTTTCTTCTCAGGAACAGGATTTCATAAAAATTGGTATTGAGAAGGCAGATTCTGAACACTTCGAAAAAGCCGTTTTTTATTTTTCAGAGGCTATTAAAATTAATCCAAACAAAGCTTCTACATTTTACTTAAGGGCTAATGCGTTTTATAATTTAAACGAATTTGATAGTGCCATTGAAGATTATACCAAAGTGATGCAGTTAAAGCCCGACTCTGCTTCTGCTTATAACGATCGTGGTGATGCTTATTTCGAAAAAAAAGACTTTTCAAAAGCGCTTATTGATTACACCTATTTGCTAGGGATGTTTCCTAAAGATACCCAGGCCATTTATAACAGGGCTTGCACTTATCTGGAATTAAAAAAATTTAATTCCTCCATTACCGATTTCAATTTATTAATTGAACTTAAACCCGATTGGGATGCTTATTATGGAAGAGGTTGTGCTTATGCAGAAACGGAAGATTATTTAAAAGCAGAAGTTGATTTTTCGAAGGCTATAAAATTAGATCCAAAACAATCTTTACCATACAACGGAAGAGGCAATGCTTTAAATGATTTAGGAAAACATAAAAAAGCGATTGAAGACTTTAATATGGCCCTTAAATTAGATTCTTTAGTTGGATATGTTTATTACGATAGAGGGATGGCTTATTATGATATGAAAAAATATCTTACTGCGATTATTGATTTTAATACTGCAATTAAACTAGATTCTAACGACGCAGATTATTTTACCATGCGGAGTAATTCGTTTTACGAATTAAAACAATATTCGCCGGCACTAATAGATATTAATAAAGCAATTGAAATGGCACCAAAAGAACCCTACAATTATTATAATCGGGGTTTTATTTGGGTAGCATTAAAGGAATATAAAAAAGCCGTGGATGATTATACAAGCGCTCTTAAATTAAAAGAAGACTCAGATTACTATTTTGAGAGGGCTGAAGTATATTATGTTGTTACTGATTATTTAGCAGCTATCCGCGATTATTCAGAGTCCATTCGCGTGGAGCCGGAAAATCCGCGAGCTTACAATAAAAGAGGATTATGCAAAAAAGAATTAGGTGATACCTACGGGGCGGAAAAAGATTTTGCCCAATCAAAATCGACTAAATAAATCAAATACCAAAAATTGTGAGATTAGCTGATTTTAAAAGTTTTTTCGTTTTTTTTCGTTTGGTATATTAATTTTAATATATTTGATTTGAAAAGTTCTTATAAACCTTAATTGTTATGCTATGAAATATAATTATTTTCAAAAAGTTACATTTTTACTTTTGCTTTCTTCTTCCCTCTTTCACTCTCATATTTATTCACAACAAGCTGATTCTACCTCTAAAAAAGAAGAAACATCTTTTAAATTTGGCGGTTATGTTGATTTTAATTACTTCAAAAATTTTAATAATCCGCGCGGTGGCAGCAACACCGGTATTTCGGGCGCAGCAAGAGCTTTCGAAAGGGTAGAAAATCAATTTCAAATTGGTTTGGTTCAAACTAAATTTTCACTTACCCGAAAAAAATCAGATGTAGTAATCGATCTGGTTTTTGGTCCGCATGCCGACTTAGGAAATTACGGTAACTTTTTTGGTCCTTTAGGTGTGGGAAAAGGAACCACGTCTTTAGCTATAAAACAAGCTTATTTTAATTACCGTTTCACAAAAAAACTGACTTTAACGGCAGGACAATTCGGAACGCATGTGGGTTATGAGGTAATTGACGCTCCTTTAAATTATAATTATTCGTTAAATAATTTATTTAATAACGGCCCATTTTATCACATCGGGATTAAAGCAGCTTACGCCATTACTCCAAAAATTAATTTAATGGCCGGTATTGTAAATAACTGGGATAATTTATATGATAACAATATGTTTAAAACCGCCATTGCACAATTAAACATTAATCCCAATGATAAAATGGCCATCTACTTAAATTATATTGGAGGAAATGAGGAAACGCAAAGTTATTTTAATAAGGGCGATAGTCTTAGCCGCTTCAAACAATTATTAGATTTAGTAATTACTTATCAGATTACAGAAAAATTTTATCTTGGGATTAATGCAGTTGGCGGTGGGGCTGAAGGTTTAGAGCTTTCTCCTACCGATTCCACCAAAAAAATAAATGTTACGCGTAACTGGGGCGGAGTTGCTTTATACACCAATTACCAGTTTTGCAAAATATTTGGTTTGGGTTTGCGTGGCGATTTTTTCGACAACACCGGCGGGATATTGTATATTGGAAAGACGGATGTAAAGTCACTAACGGTCACCGGACGATTCTCTCTGGATGATGATCATATGTTTATTAAGCCCGAATTCAGAATGGATATTTTTAAAAGTTTAAATTACACAGGGCCTGCTTCCGGCAACATACAACAGTTTGAAGACAAGGACGGAAATTATACACAGAACACACAAATGACACTCGGACTTGTTTTTATTTATAAATTTTAAAATTTTTATTAGCGCCTCTTAAATTAATTATTAACCCGCCTTACCGAATAATTCGGGCAGGCTAAAACTAAAAACTATGACTAATTTCGACACAGGTACAACAGGATTCATGATTGTAGCAACGGCACTCGTGATGATTATGACTCCGGGGCTCGCTTTCTTTTACGGAGGACTTGCCGGCAAAAAAAATGTAGTGGGCGTCATGTTCCAAAGTTTTGTTTCGCTTGGCGTATCCGCAGTTTTATGGTATGTGTGCGGTTACTCACTTTCGTTTAGCGGAGATATGTGCGGAGGATTTATCGGTAATTTCGATAAAGCATTTTTTAGTGGTGTAAATTTAAATTCGGTGTTCGCACCTAATCCAGATCATCCGATGCCTGAATTTGTTTTTGCTGCTTACCAATTAATGTTTGCAGTAATAACACCGGCTCTCATAACAGGAGCTTTTGCCAACCGAATGGGATTTAAAGCGTACTTAATATTTTTAGTGCTTTGGCAATTGCTGGTGTATTATCCGTTTGCGCACATGGTTTGGGGCGGCGGACTTTTAGCAAAATGGGGAGTGTTGGATTTCGCGGGAGGAATTGTTGTACATGCTACTGCGGGTTTCGCAGCGTTAGCAACTGTATTTTATTTGAAAGACCGCAGAGATAAAACTTCGGCAAATAATAATATTCCCTTAATTGCCATTGGTACGGGACTGTTATGGTTCGGTTGGTATGGATTTAATGCAGGAAGTGCATTAGACGTAAATAATATTACCGGACAGGCCTTCATGAACACCAACACTGCAGCTGCATTTGCCGCTGTTACTTGGATGATTATTGACTGGATGATGACTAAAAAAGCAAAATCAGTGGCGTTTATGACCGGCGCTGTTGCGGGATTGGCAACAATTACGCCCGCCGCAGGATTTGTTTCTTTAAATGCAGCTGTTGCAATAGGAATAGCGGCCAGTATAGTTTGTTACGGAGCTTGTATGCTGAAAAATAAAATGAAATGGGACGATGCGCTTGATGTTTGGGGGGTTCACGGCATGGGAGGTGTAACAGGAGTTATTTTATTGGGAGTGTTTGGTTCTAAAATTGTAAATCCGGCCGGAGCGGATGGTTTGATGAATGGCGGAGGTGAATTTTTTGTTCACCAATTGGCGGCAGTAATCGGTACATGTATTTATGCGTTTGTAATTACTTACGGAATGTTAATCGTAATAAATATGATTACTAAAGTTCGTGTATCGGAAGCCGATGAAGATAAAGGATTGGATATTTCGGAACACGATGAAAGCGCTTACGCAGAAGGCGCACATTAATTTTTTGTTGAATAAACTTTAAGCATCTCGTCCCGCCTCTAGCGGGACGTTTTGTTTTATATCTTATTGAAATATAATTTTAACTTTGATTAAATTATTTTTTGTGAAACGACGCCTATTATTCATATTCTTGTTTTCAAAATTATTTTCCTATTCCCAATTAAAGGATATTAAAATTATCATTCCCAAAGAAATAAGTTATTCTTATTACGACTTTGTAGCTTTTTTTCCTGATGAGAAATATTTTATTGTGTGCGCTAATTCTTTATCGGTATTTAATACAGAAACATCAGAAATTATTGACGACGCTGAATTGCCATATCTCGCCAAAAATCTTTCTATTAGTCCCGATGGGAAATACATTACTATTTGCGCTAACAACGAATTGCTTGTGTTTTCTTTCATCAACCAAAAACTCGAATTATTTTTTAAAACAACCACGGCTGAATTAATTAAGGGAATGCCGCAAAGCGAATATTATGGTTCTTTGCCAATTGGCGGATGTTTTTTTACTTCCAACCCCAACGAAATTTATGTGAGCATTGGTTCTTTTACCTTGCTTTATGATCTTCAGAAAAAAGCGGCTACAAAGTCTCACGCGTTTCCAATCACTGATTATATTCTGCACGCATCTTATTTTGCAAAAACACAAGAAATAATTTTAGCAAAAACCTCCGGCACAATCTCTACAATAGTAAAACAATCGCTTAATAATTTATCTGAAGTAAAAGAAGTTATTTCAAGCCCCAGCGCCATTGCAAAAATTCGTTTGCGTGATTCGTTACTGTTTTGTTTTACTGCCGCCAATTATTTTATTCTGAATTTAGAAAATAACAATATCGTTCATGAAGTGCGAATGATGAAATACGATTATAGTTACATGGATAAGGCCACTTTGAAATTAGCCAATAACCGCCCCGCCATTAGCAAACCCGATACCATTAATTTTTCGAGCGACGAATACATTTACGATATTGATTATTCTTCCGCAACAGGATGCGCGGTGTATTCGGGTGTGAAAGGATTAAAATATATTGATTTGAAAACCAAAAAGCTAAAAGAAATTTATAAAAACAGTTTCGTTAATTTCCGTTTTTCCAATAGCGGAAAGCGAATGGTGGCAAATGGTTATTATCCTTACAAAGCTTTGCGGGTGTATAATCCGGTAGGAATGAAATTAATTTCTGAAAGACCTTCGATGGGAAATGTTATTTCGTCAACCGATATAAGTCCGAATAAACGGTGGATGTATACTAATGGAACTAACTCAGGATTTTTGTGGGACTTAAATAATTTTTCGAAATACGCCGAAATAAAAGATATTTCGGGCAGCGACTCTTCTTTTATTTACGGTGTTTTATTTTTAAACGATTCGGAAATGGTGGTGAATTCAGGAAAATCTTTTCAGCATTTAAATTTATCTATTTACAACCTGCATAAAAAGAAATACATCAAAACCTTAAAGAAAAATGTATATTCTTTTTTTTCGGGGTTTTCCAATGGCGAATTTTATTATTCTGATTATAAATCGCTTACTATTCTTAATTTAAAAACTCTGGCCGAAGAAAAATATGAGGGAATGTTTTCGTATGCCGCCTCCAATCCATCCGGCGTAATTAATTTTACAAAAGATCTTATTTTTATTCCCGATGCCTCCAAATACAAAATCGTAAATCGTAAAACCAAAAAAACGGAATACGAAAGTAGTTCTTGGTCGGTAACCGCCAATGTAATTATTAGTCCCGATAATAAATTTGTTTACACCGCTTCTCAAATAAATAAAAAACAAAAAATAAACGGGTACGAAGTAGATATGCCCGTAAATGCCATTGTAAAAATTGACATGACCAAAAAAGAAATAGCAAAAGATTTTGCGGTTACCTATTTTCCGTACGACTTTAAATTAAAAGACAATGGCAAAAAAATTTGCATTTGGTATTTGAAACAAGATTACGCAAATACCTCAATCGATAAAGAAGTCATGTACACCGAATACGATACCGAAAGCGGACAAGAGTTATTAAGCAAAAGCATCGCTAAAACAAAAGACATGATTGCGTCGCACGCCACCAGCGAAACCGGAAAATATTTTTCGTTATTTGATCCTTACGGCAAATACTTTAAAGTTTTTAATGAGCGGGGCGAAGAAGTAATTAATTTAAGTGAAATAAATCTGGCGGTACCAAAATGTTTTTTTATTGAAAGTTTAGATCGCCTTATTATTACAAATCCATTTACTGCTGTTGCCACATTTGTTGACTTGAAGAAAAAGAAAATAATTGGTCAACTCGCCAATGCTAACAATGATAATTTTTTTCTGATCACTTCCGATTTATATTATTTGGGCTCTAAAGAATTTGTAAAAAACATGCGCTTCAAATATCAATCCGAAATTTTTAGCTTCGAACAGTTTGATGCTTATTTAAATCAGCCACACAATGTTTTGCGCGCCTTTGGTTGTTCTGATAGTACTTTTATTCACGCGTACGAAACCGCCTATTTAAAACGCATGAAAGTTTTGGGATTAAAACCCGGAAGCAAAATTAATTTTTCGGCCTTGCCAATTATCCAGTCGGTGCAAATGCAGGAAGGAAAACCCGGTTTCACAAATTTTTCGTTAAGTGCCAACAAAGGACAAAATAAATTATCGAAGCTGGATGTGTACAATAACGGCACTCTTGTTTTTTCGGAAACAATTGGTGCAGATCAAA
>JAHEYG010000098.1 GCA_023251725.1 Sphingobacteriaceae bacterium
ATCATGAATAATAATTTCAAATTAATTTTAACTCATATATTAAATTTATTTCTTTGCTTAAACTGTTTTGCTCAGAAATTTAATGTGAGTTTTTCATAAAACACTTCCAAAGAAAGTTTTTCGGGAAAAGTTTTTTTATTTCTTTCCAAAGACAATAAAAATCCCAAAGAAGGCTCGCCCGGTATGGAACCGCTTGCGCTTTATTCTCTCTCCGTAAAAAACATTAAGCCCAACGAAACAATTTTATTCGACGACGCCACTCTGTCATATCCCGTAGCGCTTTCTGATATTGAACGTGGCGAATATTTTGTTCAGGCTGTTTGGGATAAAAATTCGGGTGGACGATCAATTGGTGAAAGCCCCGGAAATATGTTTAGCAAATCGGTAAAAGTAAACCTGACAAAAAAAACCGACGACGTTTTTAATTTAGTTTGTAGCGAAATTAATATTGAAAGGCTCTTTGTTGAAACGCAATTTGTTAAAGCCATAAAATTTCCTTCTGCTTTATTAACGGCATTTTATAAACGACCAACAACTATCAACGCAGCCATAGTCTTACCAAAAGAATATTACGATCAGCCCCAAAGAAAATTTCCGGTGCTCTTTACTATTTCGGGTTACGGTGGCGATTACCACGGTTTTTCGGGAAGAGAAATAAAAAGTTTTCCTATGGACACAACACCATGCATTACCATTTTTTTAGATGGTAATTGTCCGGGCGGACATTCGGTTTACGCTAACAGCGATAATAACGGTTTGTGGGGTGACGCACTTACTAAAGAATTAATTACAGAGATTGATAAAAAATTCAGAACCAATGCGGCGCGTTTTTTACAAGGACATAGCAGCGGGGGCTGGACGGTATTATGGCTGCAAACACAATATCCAAAATTATTTACGGCTTGCTGGTCGAGCGCACCCGACCCGGTTGATTTCAGAAATTTTCAACAGGTAGATTTATATTCAGATAAAAATATTTTTTACGCAACTGATGGTTCGTTGCGAATGGCGGCTACTGTTGCCGGTAGATTTCCGTGGGTAAGTATGAAAAATATGTATGGTGTCGAAAATATTATTTGGCGCGGCGAACAATTGCATTCATTTGATTTTGTTTTCAGCACAAAAAATACGGATTGTACGTCCCGAAATTTATGTAATGCTTATACCGGCGAAATTGATGCCACCACTGTTGAGCATTGGAAAAAATACGATATCTGTTTAAATGTAAGAACCAATTGGAATGAATTAAAAGCTGATTTGGATGGAAAAATAAGAGTGAGCGTAGGGAACAGCGATAATTTTCTTTTAAACTTTGCGGTTCGGCTAATGGATGAGGAAATGAGAAAATTAAACGCAAAATTTATTTTTGCCTATTATCCCGGCGATCATTTCTCTGTACAAACGCCTGAATATAAAAACAACGGATTACAGTTTCTGCAAAAGAAATATATTGAGTTTTTGAATTCTAATATAAAGAAATAAATGTTTTTAAGAATTGAACATTTAAAAGAAAAAAAATTAATAGGTACGCAAATTAAAATGTCGTTTGCCGAAAATAAAACTTTTGAATTGTGGAAAAATTTAATGCCGCGAAGAAACGAAATAAAAAATAATATTGGCTACGAATTATATTCGGCCGAAGTATATCCCCCGCTCTACTTCAATACTTTCGATCCCAAAAAACAATTTGATAAATGGGCCCTAATAGAAGTTGCCGATTTTAATACTGTTCCACCCGAAATGGAAACGCTCATTTTTCCGGCCGGACTTTACGCCGTGTTTTTACACAAAGGCCCTGCGGGCGAAGGCGTAAAAACGTACCAATATATTTTTATGGATTGGCTGCCTGCTTCTAAGTATGAGGTGGATTATCGTCCGCATTTTGCAGTGATGGGAGAAAAATATAAAAAGGAAGCGACCGATTCGGAGGAAGAAATATGGATTCCTGTTAAAAATAAAGCACTATAAGCTCAATCGCCGAAATTCATTCTTAAAACAAATTGCACCAAAATATTTAGTATTTTAGCTTTTGCTATTTTCAAAAACAAATAATTATGATTTCAACCAAAAAATTATTTCCCTTAGTTCTTGTTTGCACAGCATTTAATGCGATAACACAAACACTATCAAGGGTGGCACAAATTTCAGATGTCAAAAATTACAGCCTTAAAGAATGTATCGATTTTGCATTGAAGAATAATGAAAATATTAAAACTGCTAATTTAAATATCGACTACATGCGTCAGTTTAAAAAAGCCTCCACAGAAATTCCAAAAACAAGTATTGTTTATACGCAAGGTCAGTTTAACAGCATTTATAAATACGACAATAATATTACCATTACTCAGGCCATGCCTAATCCGCTTGTTTTTACCAGCCACAATTCATTAGCAAAAGCACAAATAAAAGGGAGCGAATATAAATTTGACGCCACAAAAGTAGATTTAATTTATCAGGTTAAAGTAAGCTACTATTCGCTATTATATTCAAATGCTGTTCATGATGTGTTACTAAAAGAAGACAGTATATACGAAGACTTTGCAAAGGCGGTTACTGCAAAATATAAAACCGGAGAAGGAACTTTGTTAGAAAAAACAACTGCCGAAACACAGGTTTTTGAAACAAAAAACGAAGTAACTGAAAGTGAAGAAGACATTAATAGTTTTCAAATTCAATTACAAACATTAATGCACATTAACGCCGATGTAAATGCATTAGAAACAGATTTCGATAAAAATTATTTATCCATTACCATCGACAGCAGCACTATTGAAGAACATCCCTTGCTAAAATACCTGCGCCAGCAAATTGAAGTTAACCGAAAAACAAAATCATTAGAATCGGCTAAAATTATGCCTGATTTTGTTGGGGGATATTTTAATCAATCGATTTACGGCCCAGCTAATATTTTTGGAACCGATTATTTTTTAACTACTGCTGATCGCTTGCAGGGATTTATTGTTGGTGTTTCCGTTCCGCTTTGGTTTTATCCTCAGAAATCGAAAATAATTGCGGCCGAAATAAATACAAAGCTGGCCGAATCGGATTATAATTATAATGTGTCGATGCTCGAAGGACAATATAAACAAGCGGTAACCATGTATTTAAAATACCGTAATAGTTTAAATTATTACAAAACAAATGTGCTGGGAAATTTAGATTTAATTGTTGACCAAGCCATAAAATCTTATAATAAAAAGGAAATTAGTTACATTGATTATTTGCAAGTGGTGAGCCGGGCTTTAAATATTAAACGAAATTATTTAAATGTTATTCATCAAAATAATTTATACGTTTTAAAACTCGAATATTTATTGTCTAAATAAAATGATGCTGAAAAAATTACTTTTTATTTTTTGTGGATTTGTTTTTATAAAATGTTCGGCGCCTTCTGAAAAATCGTTAAAAGTATATCATTCGCTCGATAGCGTTATGGCTGTGGTTAAAAAAACACTCAGCGATTCTTCCGCGCAAGATGGAAATCAACGTATTAAAGCTTTTATTCCCGCCGGCTTTTCAATATTAGATTCGCTAAGCGGAAATTTAAATTTGGATAATTATCCGGATATGATTCTTATTTTAAAAATTAACGGAGAGGATTCACTTTTTGAAATTAACCGTCCGCTGCTAATTTTAACAGGACAAGAAAATAAAACATACAAATTAGAAACCCGAAATGATAGCGTTGTGCTTTGCAGAAGTTGCGGCGGTGTTTTTGGTGATCCTTATGAATCTTCCGTAATAAAAAATGGATATTTTTCCATTCAGCATTATGGCGGAAGTAACTGGCGCTGGACGCGAATAATTACATTTAAATACAATAAAGAAAAAAATAATTGGGTGTTGCATCGCGATGCAGGAGAATCGTTTCATACTTCCGCGCCCGACAAAACGGAAAAAATTGTTACCAATAAAAATGATTTTGATGTTCTTTCATTTGAAAAATTTAATAATGTTAAAGGGTTTTAATTATGGGAAATTTACATTCACAAATTTATTCGTCGCTGCACGACAGATTAAAAAATCAGCATCTTTGTTTACAGGAAATTGTTTCGGGTACAAGTACCGAAAGAAAACGACTACATCCGGCTCCCGGCAAATGGAGTATTCACGATATTTTAACTCATCTGGCAAAATATCAGCCGGTGTATTTAGATAGAATGAAAAAAATTCTTACTGAAACTATTCCTGAGTTCGGTCCTTACCTGGCCGAAAACGATTCCGAATTTGAAGAGTGGCGCGCGCGTAAAGGTGGTGAGCTATTAGAAACTTTAAAACGCGATCGCGAAATTATTTTCAACTTCATTACAAATCTCACTACCGAACAATTATCCCGTAAAGGCCGGCATAAAAAATTTGGCGAGTTAACAATTGTTCAATGGACAGAATTTTTTGTCTTACACGAAGCGTATCATATTTTTACGGTTTTTAAACTGGCAAATGATGTTGAGCTAAAATCTATTTAGTGCAAATTCGCTAACAATAAGTTCATTCATTGTTCATAATTGGCGTTGTACCTCTATTTTTCCTTTCCTACATTTACTTTGGACTTTAGGGGTGCGTTTACAATTGGTGAAATGTGAGGGGTGAATTGGTGAGTTGGGAATTTAAAATTACACATTGTTTTTGCTGAGAAAAAACCCTTATCACCTGATGCAGTTAATTCTGCCGTAGGGAAAAGTTGGTATTCTCATACCATTCCTAATTGTCCAAAACTGTAGACTGAGCTCGTCGAAGTCTATTTTGCAGGAATGGAAATCAAAATAAATAATCAAATAAAAAACATTGACGAAGCTTCAACTTTAAATTCAATTGTATTGTCTGTATTGGGAGAAAAAACAAAAGGGGTTGCGGTTGCGCTCAATGATAAAGTAGTTTCGAAAGAAAATTGGAATAATACAAAATTAATTTCAAACGATAATGTATTAATAATAAAAGCCACGCAAGGAGGGTAATTAGTTTGGTGAAATAATGAATTAGTGAGGTGGTGAAGTATAAATTTTAAAATTATGAAGATGAAAAAAGATAAGGCGCCAAACGAAACTGTAATTTCTACAGAACCAATTTCGGGTTCTAAAAAAATTTATGTGAAAGGAAAAATTCACAATATTAATGTGGCGATGCGGGAAATTATTTTGTCGCCCACCAAATTACATAATGGTAAAATTGAAAAAAATGCTCCTGTAACTGTGTACGACGCCAGTGGACCGTATACTGATTCCTCAATACAAATTGATATTAAAAAGGGGCTTCCGCGTTTACGTGAACAATGGATTTTGGATCGCCATGATGTTGAAGAATTAAAAGAAGTTTCTTCCCAATACGGAAATGAAAGATTAAACGATAAATCACTCGACCATTTACGTTTTGAACACACCAAAAAATTATTGCGCGCAAAAGATAATTCTAATGTTAGTCAGTTGCATTACGCAAAAAAAGGAATTATCACTCCCGAGATGGAGTACATTGCTATTCGTGAAAATCAGCGCTTCGATGAATTAAAAACAATGCTGAACGGTTCTTACGAAACTTTATCGCAGCAGCACGCCGGAAACAGTTTTGGTGCACGTACACCCAAAGGATATATTACACCAGAATTTGTGCGCGATGAAATTGCTGCCGGCCGCGCGATAATTCCAAATAACATTAATCATCCCGAAAGTGAACCAATGATTATTGGAAGAAATTTTTTAGTAAAAATAAATGCAAACATTGGTAACAGCGCGGTAACTTCCTCAATAGAAGAAGAAGTAGAAAAAGCAGTGTGGGCTTGCCGTTGGGGCGCGGATACAATTATGGATTTATCTACAGGAAATAATATTCACGAAACGCGCGAGTGGATTATTCGTAACTCTCCTGTTCCAATTGGTACTGTTCCAATTTATCAGGCATTAGAAAAAGTAAATGGTAAAGCAGAAGATCTTACCTGGGAAATTTTTAAAGACACAATTATTGAACAAGCCGAACAAGGAGTAGATTATTTTACCATTCACGCAGGTGTGTTGCTTCGTTACATTCCGCTCACCGCAAAACGCGTTACCGGAATTGTTTCGCGCGGCGGTTCTATTATGGCAAAATGGTGTTTGTCGCATCACAAAGAAAGTTTTTTATACACACACTTTGAAGAGCTTTGCGAGATAATGAAAAAGTATGATGTTGCTTTTTCGTTGGGCGACGGTCTGCGCCCCGGGTCAATCGCCGACGCGAACGACGCCGCACAATTTGCAGAATTAGAAACTTTAGGTGAGCTTACAAAGGTAGCATGGAAACACGATATACAAGTGATGATTGAAGGTCCTGGTCACGTACCAATGCATTTGATAAAAGAAAATATGGAAAAGCAATTGGAAGAATGTCACGAAGCGCCGTTTTATACGCTGGGTCCCTTAACCACCGATATTGCTCCCGGTTACGATCATATTACTTCTGCCATTGGCGCCGCAATGATTGGTTGGTATGGTTGCGCAATGCTGTGCTACGTTACACCCAAAGAACATTTAGGTCTGCCAAATAAAAAAGATGTTAAAGACGGAGTGATTACTTATAAACTGGCGGCACATGCGGCAGATTTAGCAAAAGGACATCCCGGCTCGCAGTATCGCGACAACGCATTAAGTAAAGCGCGATTTGAATTCCGTTGGGAAGATCAGTTTAATCTTTCTTTAGATCCGGATACGGCAAGAGAGTTTCATGACGAAACTTTACCTGCAGATGGAGCGAAGGTGGCTCATTTTTGTTCGATGTGTGGACCGAAATTTTGTTCGATGAAAATTACGCAGGAGATTCGTGATTTTGCAGATGAAGGCATGTTTGAAAAATCGGAGGAGTTTAAAATGAAGGGAACCAATATTTATTCTTAAAACTATGACCAACTTAATTATAATTTCTTCCGTTAATGATTTGCCCAATGAAACTGATTTGGTAAATAAACTTTTTGAAAACGGTTTAGAGCTTTTTCATTTGCGTAAACCCGAAATGAAGGAGGCGGAACAAAAACAATATTTAGAAAAAATTAATCCGGCGCATTTAAATAAAATTTCTATTCATCAGCACCATTCAATGGCAAATGAATTTGAATTAAAATATTTACATTTTAAGGAAAGTTTTCGTAATTCGTTTTTGTTTGATAAGGCTAAAAAAAATAATTATACTGTCAGCACTTCTTATCACAGCCATAACGACCCTTATGTTGCCAATGAAAAATACGATTATTGTTTTTTGGGTCCGGTTTACAACAGCATTTCTAAAAAAGGTTACGACCAAAAAATAAATGAGGATGTAAAAATTAAGCAGGAAAAAGTTAGCACTAAAATTTTTGCTCTGGGTGGAATAACAACATCAAATACAGAGCCGCTTTTAAAAAGAGGTTTTTCGGGTATTGCTGTTTTGGGAAGTATTTGGCAGGAACCTAATAAATGTATTGAATCGTTTAATCAATTTCAAAAATTATGTCAGGTAAGCGCCCCTTCGTTTTAAGCATAGCAGGGTTTGACCCGAGTGCAGGCGCCGGCGTTTTAGCCGACGTTAAAACATTTGAGCAACACAATGTTTACGGGCTTGCTATTTGCACAGGATTAACTTTACAAACCGAAAATGAATTTCGTTCGGTAGAATGGCGAAAATTGGAAGATGTAACAAATGAAATAAAAATTATTCTAAAAAAATATCCCGTTAAGGCTGTAAAATTTGGAATTGTTCCTTCTCTTGAATTTTTAAATAAATTGATTTTAGAAATTAAAAAAATTAATTCTGAAATATTTATTGTGGTGGATCCGATTTTAAAATCGAGCACGGGTTTTGAATTTAATGCTGTGAAGGAGAAAACTTCATTGGAAGAATTACTGAAAAACGTTTCGGTTTTCACTCCTAATTACGATGAATTAAAATTGTTAGCAAATGGCTCAGGTGTTCAATCTTCATTAAAATCTTTTTCAAAACACTCTTCCGTTTTATTAAAAGGCGGACACCATTTAGAAAAACAAGGCACAGATGTTTTATATTGTGAAGATGAAGTAAAAGAAATTTCTCCTCTCCATAAAAAAATATTTCCGAAGCACGGTTCGGGTTGTGTTTTATCGGCGGCTATTACCTCGAATCTGGCATTAGGCTTTTCTATTGAGGAATCGTGCATCAAAGCAAAACAGTACACCGAAAATTTTTTATTAAGCAATCAAACATTATTAGGTTATCACTATACATTATGATTTCAAACTTACAATACATCACACAAGACGCAGAGTTTTACACGCACGCACAGCTTGCTAAAAGAGCCTGCGAGGCCGGCGCTAACTGGATACAGCTGCGTATAAAAAATAAATCAGACGAAGAGTGGAAGGTAATTGCGCTCGAAACTTTATCAATTTGTAAAAAATACTCGGCTAAATTAATTATTAACGATAATGTTTTGTTGGTAAAAGAAATTGGTGCGCACGGTGTTCATTTGGGAAAAGAAGATATGAGTACTGCTGAAGCAAGAAGTTTTTTGGGAAGCGATTTTATCATTGGAGGAACCGCCAATACTTTTGAAGATATAAAAATGCACGCCGTCTCAAATGTTGATTATATCGGGCTTGGTCCATTTACATTTACGGATACCAAACAAAAATTAAGTCCGGTTTTAGGAATTGAAGGTTACAAAACTATTTTACAACAATGTAAAAACGAAAACATAAATATTCCCCTACTTGCCATTGGAGGAATTACAGAAAGTGATGTAGAAGAAATTTTAAGTACAGGAATTTATGGCGTAGCGGTTTCGGGCGCGATGACTCATTCATTAAATATTAAAGTAACTGTTTCTAATTTTTATTCCGCTTTAGAAAAATCAATGACAGAAAAAAATGAAAACAAAATTAATTATATCGGATAAAACATTCGGCTCGCGTTTATTTACGGGCACAGGAAAATTTTCTTCTTCCCATTTAATGGAAGAAGCGTTATTGGCTTCAGGTTCTGAATTAGTAACCGTTGCTTTAAAGCGTGTGGATGCGGGGAATGAAGATGACGATATTTTAAAACATCTTTCTCACTCACAATTTAATTTATTACCGAACACTTCGGGAGTGCGTACCGCTAAAGAAGCGGTGTTCGCTGCGCAATTAGCAAGGGAGGCTTTAGAAACAAACTGGTTAAAATTAGAAATTCATCCCGACCCGAAATATTTATTACCTGACCCCATCGAAACATTAAGGGCCGCCGAAGAATTAGTTAAACTCGGCTTTATTGTTTTGCCTTACATTCATGCCGATCCGGTGTTGTGTAAACGTTTAGAAGAAGTTGGTGTTGCGGCAGTAATGCCATTAGGTTCTGTAATAGGAAGCAATAAAGGTTTGTGTACAAAAGATTTTTTAGAAATTATTATTGAGCAAAGTAAAATTCCCGTTGTGATTGACGCTGGATTAGGCGCGCCCTCACACGCCGCCGCCGCAATGGAAATGGGGGCAGATGCAGTTTTAGTTAATACCGCCATTGCGGTTTCTAAAAATCCTGTACAAATGGCAAAAGCATTTAAAATGGCCGTGGAAGCAGGCCGTATGGCATACGAAGCAAAATTAGCACAACCAAAAAATTTCGCAGAGGCGAGTAGTCCGCTTACTGCTTTCTTAAATGAATAAAACACTGTATTTCTCGCAGAGGAGCGCAGATGACTCGCAGAGTTACGCAGATAAAAATTAAATAAATGGTAGAAAAAGAAAATGATATATCATACGAAATTAGGGGCGCTGCTTTTAAAGTTCATACCGAATTAGGTCCGGGACTTTTAGAATCGGTTTATGAAAAAGCCTTGTCATACGAGCTTAGATTAAAGGGTTTTGATGTTAAAAATCAATTGGGCGTTCCTATGATTTATGCTGAAATAAAAATGGACGTAGGGTTTCGTTTAGATATTCTTGTGAATGATTTGGTGATAATTGAAATAAAATCTGTTGAGGCTTTAACCGATATTCATCATAAACAGCTTCTAACCTATTTAAAACTATCAGACAAAAAATTAGGATTATTAATTAATTTCAATTCTTCCTCACTCAAAAACTCAATTGTAAGAATAGTAAATAAACTTTAAACGTTCTCTGCGAAACTTCGCGCAAAACTCTGCGTAAATCTGCGAGAAACAAAAAATGACATTTCAGGAAATATATGCTTTATATAATTGGGAAGAAGTAAAACAAAGTATACTCTCAAAAAACGAAACTGATGTTTTAACTGCCTTGCAAAAAGAAAAACGCGACCTCGAAGATTTTAAAGCCTTAATTTCTCCTGCTGCTCTCCCTTACCTCGAACAAATAGCG
>JAHEYG010000099.1 GCA_023251725.1 Sphingobacteriaceae bacterium
AGTAAGTTTTGATTCATTGGTAAAATATATTTCAGATGATGGCGGTTCACTAAAAAATGGCGGAGATTACGGATGGTTTGATGAAAACAAAGGTTTTGTTGAGCAATTTAAAAACGCCGGCTTAATGGGAACAAAAGGAAATATTAGTGTAGTTGAAACACAATTTGGTTCTCACATTATTGAAGTGTTGGATGTGGCTAAAGAACATCATCCGCTTTATAAAGTGGCGCAAATTTTTAAATTAATTGCTCCTAGTCAGGAAACCAGTAAAAAATATTATAAAATTGCCAATGAGTTTGGCGGACAAAACAGCACCAACGAATCGTTTGAAAAAGCGGTGGAACTTCAAAAATTAAATAAACGTATTGCCGATAATATTAAAGAAAGCGATAAAACTTTGCCTGGATTAGATGGAGCAAAAGAATTAGTGAAGTGGGTTTACGCGGGTAAAAAAGGAGACGTTTCGCCGGTATTTGAATTTAAAGATAAATATATTGTAGCGCATATTGTTGGAGTAAAAGAAAAAGGAACACTTCCGTTAGATGAAGTAAAAGAGGAAGTTGTAACAAAAGCACGACGCGATAAAAAGGCAGAAGTTCTAATTAAAGAATTTGCAAGCAAAGCAGGCGCCGGCAAATCAATTGATGAGGTGGCTTCTAAAATGGGATTGCAAGCAGAAAAACAAGAGAAGATTACTTTTGCTGCATTTAATGTTGGTAATTTAGGAAGAGAAGACGCTTTAATTGGAACAGCAGCCGGATTAAAAATGGGAGGTATTTCAAAACCTATTAAAGGTGAGAACGGTGTTTTTGTTTTATCGATTACAAAAATTAATACAGGAACAACAGTTCCTGATTATAAGGGTCAGCAAAAACAGGTTGAACAAATGATGGCAGGCCGTTCAGATTATGAAGTATTTAATGCATTGAAAGATAAAGCAAACATTGAAGATCATAAATCGCGTTTTGAATAATTTTCTTGTGCCGAGTTCGTAGAGGCATAATTTTTTTAAAAAGAGCCTTAACAAATTAGTTGAGGCTTTTTTATTTTGTGAAATAATTTTTATTAGATGTCAGACATCACCATTAATATTCAAAATTCAGATAATACTATTACTTCTTTAGTAGCACCTATTGATATGGGATTAAGTATGATGGAGTTTTTAAAAGGAAACGACTATGATATTGTTGCTACCTGCGGAGGTTTGGCGTTATGCGCCACTTGTCATGTTAAAATAATAAAGGGATTTGAAAATTTAAATTCAATTAGTGATGATGAAAATGCCATGTTGGATACACTTCCAAACATTACCAACACTTCACGCTTATCCTGTCAATTAAAATTATCTGAACAAATGAACGGAATGGTAGTGAAAATAATGGGAGACGGATTAAGTTAATAATTTATAATGAATACCGTTTAAAATCTATCGAATTCATTCAGCATTCATCATTCAAAATAGTTTTTCTTATTTGTACAAAGCCAAAGCCGCATCAATACAAACTCCCACATTTTCAGGAGTGTGATTTTTTCCGGGATTCGGGCGTTTCCTTCCCAATTTTACAATCACTAATTTTTTTGAAGGAACGCAAATGACATATTGGCCCAGAATACCTCTCGCATAAAAAATATTTTCGCCATTATAATTAGTCAGCCACCAACTGTAACCGTAAGTGTGATTTGCTGTTCCGTCTTCTTCTTTGCAATTAAAGGGCACAATACTATTGGCAACGTATTCCGAATCTATAATTTGTTTTCCATTCCATTGGCCGTAATTCAAATACAACATTCCTATTCTTGCAAAATCGGTAGCGTTACTGTTAATGCAACAAAATCCTTTTTCCTGTCCATTTTTTTTATCCAAACTCCACCAGGCAGGTTTTTCACACTGTAAATCTTTCCATAAGCGTTCGCTTAAATATTGAGCTAAGGGTTTGCCCACTGCTCTTGTAATACAAATGCCGAGTAAAGCCGAATTGCCGCTGAGGTATTTAAAAATTTGCCCAGGCTCAGCATCCATTTCATATTTACAGGAGGCTTTTAAAACATCATCACTATAATATCCTTCGGCAGGATAAGCAAACGGATTAATATAACTTTCATTAAATCCGATTCCGGAAGTCATGGTTACTAAATTTCGCAATGTAATTTTTGCTTTAGTGCCTTGCGAAAATTCTGAAATATATTGACCAACGGGTTCATCTAAACTTTTAATGTAACCGTCTTTTAACGCGCAGCCTAATAAAATGCTGCAATACGTTTTGGCCACACTAAATGAATTCGTGTGACTTGTATCACTAAATTCATCCCAATATTGTTCATGTAATAAACTATCACCTTTAATAACCACAAAAGCAAAAGCTCTAACGGCATTTAATTTTTTTCCTGTTTCTTTCGATAAAGAAGAAGAACTATAAAATTTCGATTTTAATAATGGGGATGGGTTTATCGCTTCAATTTTCCGATTTTCAAAAATTAAATATTCAGTGGGGCTGGGCCCGTTCCGGCCTTTCAAATAAGTATTACAAATGGCGTTGTATAAATAAAATCTTCCGGTGAAAATTACCACTGCATTAAACAGTATAATAACAAAGATCAAAAAAACGAAAATAGATTTTACAATTTTCTTAATCATAAGGTTTAAACCAAAGAATGATTTTTTTCAGAAATTAATTCGCATTCAAAAAGTGCGCAAAAATGTTTTTTTAATTTTTCTTTAATTTCATTCATGTTTACTTCAGCAATTCCTAACTCTGCATTTAAACTTGTAACTGATTTATTTTGCAATCCGCAGGGAATTATATTTTTAAAATAATTTAAATCGGCATTTACGTTAAATCCCCAACCGTGCATAGTAACCCATCGGCTGCAACGAACGCCGTAGGCGCAAATTTTTCGTGCTTTCGCAGGAATAGTTGAATCTAACCATACACCTGTTTCTCCGGCAATGCGTTCGCCCTTTATGCCATATTCGGCAATAGTTAAAATTATTACTTCTTCTAAAAAACGTAAATATTTATGAATGTCGGTAAAAAAATTATCTAAATCTAAAATAGGATAGGCTACTAATTGTCCGGGTCCGTGGTACGTTATATCGCCACCGCGATTAATTTTATAATAGGAAGCGTCTTTATTTTGGAGTTCCGATTCATTAATTAATAAATTAGTTTCGTTACCGCTTTTTCCGAGCGTATAAACGTGCGGATGCTCTACAAACAACAAATGATTGGGTGTTTTAAATTCGGAATGGTTATTGCGGTTCTCAATTTTTAATTGAACGGTTTTATCAAATAATTTTTCCTGATATTTCCAGCAAGTTTCATAATTTAGTGTTCCTAAATCTTCAAATATGACTTGATTGTTTTTTGTCATCTGCTGCTTCGCCAATTTTTAATAGAAATATATTTTCTTAGTGAATAAAGCCTCGCAGCCAGCACTAAAATTTTGAAAGTTCTTTTTTCAAATGATCAATAACATTCACTTCTACGGGATCAATATTTTTTAATTCGGCTAAATAAATGCTTATCCAATCGCCTAAATGAATTAAATAAAAATATTGTTCAAGTTTTGAATTGCCATTAGCAGTAATATCGGTAACCGAAGAACAATATTTTTCAAAAATGGGCCTGCAAACTTCGTAACGTTTTTGGATACGTGCATAATCATAAGAAGTTTTAAAAGTTATAACCGCAAGATGATCGTTCTTTGTTGTCCAGCCCACTAACTCGTTATGATTCATCTCGGGCAATACGTTATGCCAGCAGAGCATTTTACTGTTTTCGTTTATTTGCTGACGGAATCTGACGCTTACGCCTTCGCAGCTTCCTAAAGAATAAATAATTGAAATTTTATTCAATAATTTTTTGGCTACGATGTACGCTTCCGTTTTTATTTTCTCACTTTCATTATTTAGTAAAGCAATACTTTTTTCAACATCATTTAACAATGAGATGGGAGCGAAGCCATAAAAAGAAAATACTTTAATTAACTGTACTAATGAATAGCCAATACAGGAACGCGGCGGATTACCACCAGGAATTTTTATCACATCCAATTTGTTGGCTATGGCCAATTCTTCCACCTTCCCACCACTTGTAATACAAACTATTTGTGCTTTTTTATTTAAAGCCTCTTGCATGGCCTGCAAAGTTTCTTCGGTATTGCCGGAGTAAGAAGAAATAATGACAAGTGTTTTTGCGTTTACAAAAGCCGGTAAAAAATAATCTTTGTTTATTAAAACAGGAATCTTACAACTATCATTAACCAATTCGTTTACAATAGTTCCACCAATTCCTGATCCGCCCAATCCGGTAATAACTATATTTTGAATATCGTTTTTGGGATGTAACACGGCTTTATTTGCAATATCAAAAGCTTCATTGAGTTGCGCCGAAAAATTTTCAATTAATTTTTTCATAGAATTAATAATTATAAAGATAGAAAATTTATTTATCTGATTATATATTATTAAACGAAAACGTAAATAATAAATTGCAAAATCACATTCACAAATTATATTAAATTCTGATCAATAAGAATTTTGGTTTTTAAAATAGCCGCCACCGAAATGGCGTCGGTAATTTTTCCTTCCATTACCCAATTATAAGCTTCGGTAATAGGTATTTTTTTAACCTGCAGAACTTCACTTTCTTCCGGTTCTGCTTCCTCAAAACTTAAATTTTTTGCGATAAAAACAATAGCCAATTCGTTCGTAGCCGAATTACTGAGATGCAAACGCATAATTTCTTTAAAATCCTTTGCCACTATGCCGGTTTCTTCTTTTAATTCTCTTTTCGCCGAATCCATAGGATCAACATCTAAAGAGCCACCACCTTCCGGAATTTCCCAAGCATATTCATTTAAAGGATAACGCCACTGACCTACTAACCAAGTATTATTTTCATTGTCCAGCGCCAAAATCCCAATCGCTAAATTTTTAAAATTTACAACGCTGTAAATGGCGGGTTTGCTTGCAGGACTGAGCACCTCATGCTTCACCACTTTTATCCAAGCCGATTCATAAACGGGTTCCGAACTTATTGTTTTCCAGGGATTGTGTTCCATACACTAAATAAAATTACAGTTTCACCAAGCAATAATAACATTTCCAACAGTCAAAATGTTAATTATATGATTATCCCGAAAAAAATTAGTAACTTTTAACACTTAAATTCGTAAAACTTTTAAAGTTTATGGTTACTCGATTGGTGCGATATTTATTCCTAATAGTTATAATTTCTTCTTTTACAAGTCTTTATAGTCAATCGCTATATTGGGTCGGAGGTTCAGGTAATTGGAACGATCCTTCTCATTGGTCATTAAGTTCCGGAGGTGATCCTTCCAATTTGATTCCTTCAAATAATAACGATGCTATTTTTGATAATAATTCTTTTACAGGTTCTTTGGTTATAAATTTGGTAAGTTCAAATAGAGTAAGATCATTAAACGGTTCCAATTTAAGATCACCCATTTATTTTACCGGAATTACGGCCTCTGATTTAAATGTGAGTGGTGATTTTATTCTGAATTCTAATTTAATTTTTACGGCAAATTCCACACTTAATTTTTCGTCAACCGTATTAAATAATAATACAATTAGTTTTGGCGGACAAACACTTTCAAGCAATGTGGTTTTTCAAAACGGTAATTGGGAAATAAAAAATTTGGCGGTTGCTAATCCTAATTCGGTCAGCTTTTTAAAGGGTAATTATTATTTTAATAGTTCTTCATTAACGGCCGGAAATTTTATTGCAAATGCCGACAACATTAATTTTAATATTAACAGCGGAATTTTTGATGTTAAAAATAATTTTGAGATTGGAAACAAGACAAACTTTAATTCCAATAACTTTTATTTAAAAGCAAGGAAGTCTGACCCTAACAATTTTAAAGTAAAATCAGGAGTTAGCTTTGGTACCAATATTAAAATTTTAGATGCGAGCATGGCGGTTTGCGGAGCAACTCTTACTTCTGTTGGTGTATCCTGTTCAGGAATCTGCGATGGAAAATTAATTTTAAAAATTGATGCTACTTGCGTACCTCCGCCGTTTACTTTATTATGGTCTAATCCTAGTTGTCCCACTCCAACACTTGGTACAGTAGTAGGAATTCCGGCAGGAACTTATACCATAAATGGCCAATGTCAATGCGCCGATTTTTTCAGCGTCATTGTGTTTGATAATATTGGGAATGTGTTGGCTATTTCAAATGCAACAAATATTGCCGGCGCCTCTTCCATTAATTTTCTTCCAACATTATTTACACCACCAAAATGTTTTGGTCAATGTAATGGTTCTATTAATGCTATACTTTCGGGTGGTGTACCAACTTATACAGTATATGTAAATCCTCCGGGCGGTGCTACAGTTACGGGGGTTCCTGCCGGACCAATTCAAACATTTAGCAATTTATGCGCCGGGGTGCAAACATTTTCAGTTGTTGATGCAAATAACTGTTCAAAAACTTTTACGTTTAATTTAACCCAACCGGCGGCACTTGCTCCGAATGGAATTACAACAAGCATTACTTGCAAAGGAGCCTGTAATGGTTCGGTGCAAGTTTCTCCTACCGGCGGAACTCCGGGTTATACAGTAACGTGGAGCGGTGGCGGGCCAACTGTTACTATTGGCGCAGGAGGTACTTCTTCGGTAACCGGATTATGTCCCGGACCAAAAACCGCAACAGTCATCGATACAAAAGGATGTTCTCAAACTTATGTTACTAATATTACAGAACCTGCGTTTTCACTTACTGCTGTACCTACACAAACTAATGTGAGTTGTGGTGGACTTTGCAATGCAACTGCATCGGTTACAGCAAATGGCGGAACTCCCGGCTATACTTATACCTGGTCACCCGGTCCGGGAGCTTTAAATAATTTAGGTGGTTTGTGTGCGGGTACGCAAACGGTAACCATTACCGACTTAAATGGTTGTGTAAAAACGCAATCGTTTAATTTAACTCAACCAACTCCTATAACTTTAACTCCAACATTTAATAATGTAACTTGTAATTTATTATGTGATGCTACTGCTACTGCCGGGCAAAGCGGTGGTACCCCTGCTTTTACTTTTACTTGGGTTGCTCCCGGAAATTTTACTATTGCAAATACATCAACAGTTTCGGCCTTGTGCGCCGGATTGTATACCATAAGTGTTACAGATGCTTCTCTCTGTCCGGCGTCTTCAACTGTTCTAATTATTCAGCCACCGGCCATTACCTTAACAGTTAATTCAAGCAGTGTAACTTGTTTTGGGCTATGTAATGGTTCTGCAACTGCTGTTGTGGGAGGTGGAACTCCGGGATATACTTATACTTGGTCACCTACTATTCCGGTTATTATTGGTCAGGGTACGGGAACCGTTAGTTCTCTTTGCGCCGTTCCCGGAAATTATTCGGTGCAAATTAAAGATTCAAAACTTTGTCCGTCAAGTATTGTTACCTTCACCATCACTCAACCTCCTGTAATTTTACCAAATGTAGTTACCACAAGTGTTACGTGTAGCGGTTTATGTAATGGAAGTATTAATTCAGCGCCGTCGGGCGGAGTGCCCGGTTATATTTTTGCTTTAAATACAGCCACAAGTTCAACTCCTGGACCACCACCCTTTAACGGATTATGTGCAGGAATATATTCTTTGGTAATTACAGATGCGAATGGCTGTGCAAAAACACAAACGGTAAGTATTGTTCAGCCAAATACTTTAACATTATCAGTTAACACAACTTCAATTTCCTGTTTTGGAAATTGCAATGCGTCATTAGCCGGAAGTATTTTGGGAGGCACTGCGCCTTATACTTATACTTGGACAAATTCAGTGCCTACCACTTTTACAACTCCTGTTATTGGCGGTCAGTGTTCTGGCAATTTTACTTTTGCATCCAGCGATGCTAACGGTTGTACAACAAGTACAGTTGTTACTATCACTTCCCCTACGGATATGACAATTGCGATTGCAGCAACTCCTCCAAAATGTAACGCCGGTTGCAACGGTGCTTTATCAGCAACAGTTACAGGGGGAAGTCCCGGATATTTATATAATTGGTCGGCTCCCGGAAGTTTTGTGAGCACTATGATAAATTTATGTACGGGAACCTATACTTTAACTGCAACCGATAGTAAAGGTTGTATCAAAACCGCTACCGCTTTAGTTGGCAATCCGCCACCAATAGTGATTTCTACAACTGCTATTCCAACAAATTGTGCAGGAAGTTGTGACGGACAAGGTACAGCAAGTGCTGCCGGAGGTACACCGGGATATAATTATTCGTGGAATACAATTCCCGTTCAAAGTACTTCTGTTACTGCGGCCAATTTATGCAATGGAAATTATGTTGTAACTGTAACCGACGCCAATGGGTGTATTAATTCGGCAAACGTTACAATCACTTCACCTTCGCTTCTTACTTCTGCAATTACAGGAATTAAACCAAGTTGTAATGTTTGTATCGGAGCAGCTACTGTTACGGCCGGAGGTGGAACGGGACCGTATACTTACACCTGGACACCTTCTGCGCAAACCACCTCGGTAGCAACCAATTTGTGTGTAGGAAATTATACTGTGAAAGTAACCGATAGCAAAGGTTGTACTTCTACAACAACAGTAAATATTGCACAAACTGTAATATTAGTTTTAACTACTAATGGAAGTACATTGCAATGTAACGGAGGCTGTACAGGAATGGCAAACGTTAATGCTGCCGGTGGAACTCCTACTTATAGTTATACATGGGTAAATAATATTCCTCTCACAATTTCAACTACTTCTGTTGCAAATAATTTATGTGCGGGTGCGTATACTGTAACAGTTATAGATGCACTTGGTTGTTCAAGCACCGCCTCGGTTAATTTTACAAATCCGCCGGCAATCACTGCGGTGGTTACTTCTACCAATGTAAAATGCAACGGTAATTGCATCGGCGCAATAAATGTTGCTGCTGTCGGTGGAACGGGAGTTTTAACTTACAATTGGTCTCCAGGAAATCCAACGGGGCAGGGTACGTCGAACGTTAGTAACTTGTGTGCCGGAACGTATTCATGTGATATTAAAGATGCCAATAATTGTATTGTACAAGTAACTGTAAATATTACTCAACCTGCCGCATTAACCGCCACGTTTGCAGCCACGAGTCCAACAACTTGTGGCGGTGCTACCGGATCCATAGTTGCTACTGCCGTTGGTGGCACACCGTTATACACCTATACCTGGACACCACCTGGCGTTACAGGTACCGCTACCCTCAGCGGTATTGGTGCAGGAACTTATTCTGTAACTATAAAAGATGCGGTTGGTTGTACCACCATAATGGTAACTAATTTATCAGATCCTACCGGACCAACAGTTACAGTAACTTCCAATACAATTACATGTAATGGATTATGCAATGGTACAGCAACAGTTTCTGCCGTTGGTGTTGCAGCTTTAACTTATTCATGGTCGGCCCCCATTAATTCAACAAACACTGCGGTGGCCGGATTGTGTCAAGGAACATTTGTTGTAAATGTAAAAGACGGTAATAATTGTACAACCAGCCAAACTTTAAGCATTAACCAACCAACATCATTTACTTTAAATCCTACTGTTATTAGTCCTTTGTGTAGCGGTGTTTGTTCTGGTTCAATACTAACATTGCCTGCGGGAGGAACTGCGCCTTATAATTATACATGGACTCCCGGTGGTGTAAATTCGCCAACGCTAAGTAATATTTGTATCGGAACTTATACGGCTAATATTACCGACGGAAATAATTGCGCCTATTCGCAAACTTTTAATGTCACTCAACCCGGAGCAATGACAGTTACAGTTAATAAAGCTGATGTAAAATGTTTTGGAGCCTGTAACGGAACTATCGGAGTTGTAGTTGCAGGCGGCACTGCACCTTTTAATTTTAACTGGACTCCGGTTGGTGCATTTCCCGGCTCAGCACTTCCTAACATAGTTAATTTATGTGCAAATATTTATTCGCTAACAGTAACTGATGCAAATAATTGTACAAAAACAACTACAGTGCAAATTACTGAACCGCCTGTTTTAACAAGTACAATTATTGTAAAAAATGCAACCTGTAGCGGACAGTGTAATGGAATAGCAACTATTTTGGCTGGAGGTGGAACGCCGGTGTATGCCTATAGTTGGAGCGGTTCTCCAGTTGTTACAAATACCATTGGAGGATTATGCGCCGGAAATTATACAGCTACCGTAGTTGATTTTAATGGTTGTATTTTATCAAAGAGTCTAACGG
>JAHEYG010000100.1 GCA_023251725.1 Sphingobacteriaceae bacterium
GGCACGAATTAATCCGCATTTTCTTTACAACGCGCTTAATTCAATTACTTCGCTTGTTCACGAAAACCCCGAGAAAGCAGAAGAAATGACCATTAAACTTTCACGTCTCTTTCGTTATAGTATAAATACTCAGGAAGCAAATTGGTCGAGTGTAAAAGAAGAACTTAATATTGTGCAAACCTACCTCGACATAGAGCGTGTGCGTTTTGGAAACCGTATCGCTTTTAATATTAACGCCGATGAATCGCTTTTAAATATTATGATTCCACGTTTCTTATTACAGCCATTAGTAGAAAACGCATTGAAGCACGGTTTAAAAGATATTAATGCCAATGGGAATTTAACCGTAACTCTCACCGACAAAAAAGAACTGATAGAAATAAATGTTTATGATAACGGAGTCCCGTTTCCCACCGATCTGATGGCCGGTTATGGTTTACAAAGTATCAACGATAAATTAAATTTGCTATGCGGTAATACCTGGAAAATGAATTTTTTTAATACCGGAGGAAAAAGAATTTGTATCGAACTCCCAAAATATTCTAAAATATGAATGCAACATTTACTGCCATAATTATTGACGACGAGCCGCTCGCCTTAAAACGCCTGCAAAGGTTGCTTAAAAAATACAATGAAATTGAAATCATTGCAGAAGCTTCCGATGGTAAACAGGGACTTGAATTAATTGAGTGTCATAAACCGGGGTTGATTTTTTTAGATGTTGAAATGCCGGTAATGAATGGTTTTGAAATGCTTGGTAAATTAAAACATCAGCCAAAAGTAATTTTTACTACCGCCTTTGAAGATTATGCCATTAAAGCCTTTGAAGAAAATTCGATTGATTATTTATTAAAACCAATTGAAAGTGAACGGCTCGATAAAGCCATCGAAAAATTAAAACGCTTTAACGGTTCCGATACACTGACAGAACCCGCCCAAATTCACACGCTTTTAAAGGCGCTCGCTACAAAAAAAGAAAATAAATCCATTCCGGTTCGAATCGGCGATAAAATTCTGCTCATTAAAGCCGAACAAATAATTTATTTCGAGGCCAAAGAAAAGTTCGTTTACATAATTACCGAAGAAGGCCGAGAATACCTTACCGATTTTACCCTGACTTCGCTTGAAGAAAAATTAACTTTTCCTTTTTTACGCGTTCATAGGGCCTTCATAATAAATTGCGATAAGATAAAAGAATTGTATCGTGGGTTCAATAGTTCTTTTACTATCGTGATGAAAGATTCAAAAGGAACTAAAATAAGTACGGGTCGTTCTTATCTCGATAGTATTAAACATCTTTTCGAACTTTAGGGCTCTCCCGTTTCTTAATAAAGGGATAAAGCCGCTTTTTTTCATCTTCCTCTTTTGCAGTTCATCCTCCAATTTCTGCATTCTGTCAGTCTGCAGCACGTTTTTCGTTGAAGCATAAATACTTTTGATTATAAATTAATAAAAACTAAAAACAAGAAATCATGAAAACAAATTACGATAAACAAAAACCAAGTATTAAAAATTCCAACGGAATTCTTTTAATTGTAACATTATGTTTACTCTACTCATTTTACGGCAAAGCACAAAATTGGGCCACACAAGTTTCGGGAGTGGCTGACAAATTGACTTCGGTTTATTTTACGCATCCCGATACCGGTCATGCCGTTGGGGATTTAGGTAAAATCTTGAGAACTCAAAATGGCGGAGTTACCTGGACACAGCAATTGAGCCCTGTGTCATCACCTGCAAACGAATCTGTATTTTTTATTAATGGCAACATTGGATATATTGCCGGGAGAGATTTTGCCGGTACTTGCGAAAGCAATAGAATTATGGTTAATAAAACAACCAACGCGGGCACTAACTGGAATTGTGTAACTACAGGCCTTCCGTTTAACGGTGCATTCTTAAGAGGAATACATTTTCCCTCCGCTAATACAGGTTTCGCGGTTGGTGATATGGGAACAATTATTACCACCGCCAATGCAGGAACTACTTGGGCAAATCAGGCTCAACCTTTTTTTTACAATTTACGTTCGGTTTATTTTACTTCTCTTACCAATGGCTTCGCTGTAGGATTTAATACAAATACTAACTCGGGACTTATTTTAAATACAACCAACGGCGGCGCTTTGTGGAATTCTGTTGCATCCGGAACAACACAATTGAATTCGGTTTTCTTTACCGGTGCCACTACCGGATACATTGTAGGAGATGGTGGCGTAATTCTTAAAACTATTAATAGCGGCGCTTCATGGGTTCCATTAATTTCAGGTACAGTTGCAAACCTTAATGGCGTTTTCTTTCTTAATGCAACCACCGGATACATTGCCGGCGCAGGAGGATTAATTTTAAAAACAACAAACAGCGGTACTAATTGGAATCCTCTTACTACGAATACTGCACAGAATTTAAATTCAGTTCATTTTCCTGCTCCCGGTTTTGGATATGCTGTTGGCGATAACGGAACAATTATAAAAACCTGTCCCGTAACTTCTTTCGTCACACTCACAAATACGGTTTGTGCAGGCACAGTAATTAATTTTACCAACACCACTTTAGGAGGCAAAACTTACATATGGAAAGATAATCTCGGCCCTATTGCCTTAACTTTTAACACGTCGAAAACTTATACAAATGCCGGAAGCTACACGGTTACGCTCATAGCCGACAATGGCACCTGCAGCGATTCCATGAAGCAAACTATAACGGTCAACCCATTACCCACAGTTAATATTGTTGCTTCGCCAACCGTTATTTGTGCCGGACAAAACGCTACTTTAACCGCGTCGGGCGCTAACACATACACATGGAACACCGGATCTACTTTAACCAACATTACGGTAAATCCAACCGTTACATTAACCTATACGGTTAACGGTACAAATGCAAACGGGTGTGTGAATACATCGGTAAAATCTCTTACCGTAAACCCAAACCCGGTTTTAAGCTTAAGCTCAGTTTCAATAACCTGCAACGGCGTATGTAACGGTTCAATAACACCGACACCAAGCGGAGGAACCGGCCCTTACACTTACAACCCGCCGGTTTTAAATAATTTATGTGCGGGTCCTTATTCCGTTACCGTTTTCGACAGCAAAGGATGTACCTCCATGCAAACAATTACAGTAAACCAGCCGGCCCCTTTAGTCGTGAATGCTACTGCTAACCCAAGTGTAATTTGTACCGGCAATGCAAGTACTCTTAATCCTATCGGGGCCGGCGGTACAGGCGCACTTACATATACCTGGAATCCCGGAGGTGTTATCAACGCAAGCGTGTCGGTGAGCCCAACAATAAGCACTACTTATACTGTAACTGTAAAAGATGTAAATAACTGCATAAGTGCAAGTACAAAATCACTAACGGTTAACGCCTTGCCCACAGTTAACATTGCGGGCACCAACAATATTTGTTTTGGCACCATCACTAATTTAATTGCAAGCGGCGCCTCAACTTATACTTGGAACACCGGCCCAACTTCTCCAACTATTATTGTTAGTCCAACCCTAACCACAACTTATACCGTTACCGGAACGGGAATCAATGGTTGTAAAAATATAGCCAGCAAAACTGTTACAGTATATCCATTGCCAACATTAACTGTTGCTTCAACCACATCATTGCTTTGCAATGGACAAAGTGCAAGCCTAACGGTAACCGGAAATGCAATAACCTACAATTGGAATCCTGGTGGACCAGGAACAAGTATTGTGGTGAGCCCAACTACTACAAGTACTTATTCTGTTATCGGCACCGATGCCAACGGCTGTAGCAATACTGTTGCGTTTACTCAATCGGTTTCGCCCTGCGCAGGAATAAACGAAATTCAAAATTCAAATACTTCAGTATTAATTTATCCAAATCCCAATAATGGTTCATTTACAATTAAAGCGCAAAAAGAAACTGTACTTATTTTAAGCAATGAAATTGGACAGGAGTTGGAAAGAATTATTTTAAATGCTAATAATGAAAACACTTATAAAATAAACGGTTTAAAAGCAGGAATGTATTTTATTTTTAGTTTGGATGGAAGAACTAAACATAAAATAGTTTCGATGGAGTAGGTTTAGGGTTTAATTTGGTTTGAAAGCAGGTCTTAACCGGACCTGCTTTTTTATATGATTAGATATTTGTTTAACAAAAATAAATTATAAATGTAGTGAAGCTTAAATGAAGAAAATAATTCGGGCACGCCAGACGGCCGGGCTTTCGCCACTCGCTGTCCCGCCTGAAGGAGGCGGAACGAGCTCAAACAAAGGCTCAATCCCTCGCGCAGTTTCATAATAAATAATTTTTGAAATAATAAAATGCAACGAAGGCACAAAGGACTTTGAAAAAAGTTTCATGGAAACTTTGTGTCCGATAGCTATCGGACTTAGCGTCTTTGCAGCTAAAATAAAAAATACAAAAGAAATTTAATACTTAGCTCCACCTACTCCAATATTCTCAACCGGATGCCAGGTAGTTTTTATTTCCTGTAGATCTAAAATTAAATACGGGTTCTGACTTTCGTCTTTATTCCATATTTTATTCCAAAAGAAAACACGTTTTACATTTAAAGAAGCGTTTTCGGAAATAGTTTTTATTTCGTTTTTATTATCTCTGCAATACACCATGGCATTCACATCCATGTGAGAAGAAAAATGCGAATGAAGTTCTTCTGAATTTCCGGTTAAAATATTTACAACGCCGGCTGACAAATCGGAAGTGGCCAATACCTCAGCAAAACTAATGGCACACAATGGTAATTTTTCGGAAGCTAAAACTACACAGGTATTTCCTCCTGCAATAATTGGAGCGATAACAGAAATTAATCCGAGCAACGAAAATTTATCGGAACAAATTACCGTAACAACCCCCATTGATTCAGGCACCGAAAAATTAAAATGCGAAGATGAAACAGGATTTACCGTAGAAAACAAAGCGCTGTATTTATCGCACCAGCCGCTGTAATACACCAAACGGTCTACCGACAACGACACTTCTGCCCCGGCTTGTTTCTCAGTTAAGCCTTGTAAAATTAATTCGTCAACAAATTGTGCTTTGCGTCCTTCGAGCATTTCGGCAATGCGATATAAAATTTGTCCGCGGTTAAAATGTGTTTTACCACTCCATCCTGCAAAAGTCGCACGCGCCGCTTCTACTGCGTTCCTAAAATCTTTTCGCGACGATAAACTGATGTTGGCAATAATTTCTTTTTTAGAATTTGTTAATGGATAATAACGTCCGCTTTCACTGCGAGGAAATTGGCCGCCAATAAATAATTTGTAGGTTTTTAAAACTTCTAGTCTCGACATAGTATAAAAGTACAAAAATTAATTTAAAAGCATTTCCTTAAAAATTTACGAAGCGCTTTATTGGTAACACGCGGGTTTTCTAAAAACCCCATGTGTCCGTCGTGCTCTAAATACAAAACAGTTTGCTTTTGAATTTTTTTAGATTGCTCCAATAATTGTTCAAACGGCAAAACATTATCCAATTCGCCAATAATCATCATTATAGGATATTCAACCAATCCTAAAATAATATCGCGTGCCGCACGATCTTTCATTCCTAAAAGTGCGGCAACAATGCCTTGCTTACTTGTTTTATCTGCAATTTTATTGGCGAAGGAAATTTCTTTTTTTAAATATTTTAAATTTTTTGCTGCAAATAAATTTCGTATCACTTCGTGCGTGTAAATTTTATAATTGGCTTTAACCACTTTTGCAGAACGAACGCGGTCGCGTTTTTTATCATCCGTATCGGCGTAACCGCTCGAATGAAATAAACAAAAACCATTTATGTTATCCGGAAATAAATCCGCGAAAGCGAGCGTAACATAACCGCCCATACTGTGCCCCACTAAAACATATTTTTTTATTCGCAAGCTATCGAGCACGGCTTTTACACTCTTAGCCATTAAATCCATGGTATGAACGTAACCAAAATTTTGTGTGCTGCCGTGACCGGGCAAATCGATGGCAATTACGCGATACGATTTAGAAAGATTGGCAATTGTATTTTCCCAAATTAAATGTGACCCTAAAAATCCGTGAAGCAAAACTACAACTCGTCCTTTTCCGGTATCAGAAAAATTTATTTTTCCTTTTTTGAATGTGGCGGTTTTTAGCATTCGTTAATTGAGCCTCGCGGAGCTCGGCAAACAAAAATTAAACTCCGAATTGTGATAAATGATGGTGAAGATGTTTGTGATTCAAAAGTTCCCATTCCTCAGAAGTTAATGGTCCGAAAAAAGGATGTGGCTCTTTGGTTAATGAGCTTGCACCTTTGGTCGAAAATTTTTGCACCATAGAAATTAGTTTGTGTTTTTCAGTAGTAAAATCACGCTCATCGTTAACAATAAAATGTTTATCGGTAGGCATATTTTTTCCGAACTCTGCAGGACTCAGTAATTTTTTCTTCATCATTTTTCCAAACAAAAAACCGATGAAAACTCTTTTTAATTTTAGCTCGCCATAAGCTACCTGCAATGGCCGCTGACAATGCGTTAAAGCCTGACTCACATTCATTTTCCCCCACTGAGGAGTTGAAGCCGGTGTTAATTTATTTATTCGAGCAATAATTTCTTGATTGTGTTCGGGGTTGAAAAGACTTTTCATATTAAATAAATTTACGCGTTAACTAAAGCTGACTTTAAAATACTTTCGAATAATAATTTACCGTCTTCATTTTTTAATTCGGCATCAGAAGCTCTTTCGGGATGCGGCATCATACCAAAAACATTTTTTGTTGTATTGCAAACGCCGGCAATATTTTCGATAGCGCCGTTGGGATTAGATTCGTCGGTTACGTTTCCATTCTCGTCGCAATATCGAAATAATATTTGTCCGTTCTCATTTAATTTTTTTAAAGTTTCTGCATCTGCATAATATTTTCCTTCGCCATGAGCAATCGGAATTTTTAAAGTTTTATTTTTTGGGATTGAATTGGTAACAATTGTGTTTGTATTTTCTGCCTTAATAAAAACATTTTTACAAATAAATTTTCTGGTGTTGTTATGAAGCAATGCGCCGGGCAACAAACCCGCTTCGCACAAAATTTGAAATCCGTTACATACTCCAAAAACAAATCCGCCTTTTTCGGCATGTTTCATTACACTTTCCATAATTGGAGAAAAACGGGCAATGGCACCGCTGCGTAAATAATCGCCGTAAGAAAATCCGCCCGGTAAAATAATATGTGTGCAACCTTCAAGCTCGGTATTTTTGTGCCACAATTTTACGGTGTTTTGTTTCATGATGGTTTCTAAAACATAAACCATATCCTGATCGCAATTAGAGCCCGGAAAAACAACAACGCCAAATTTCATTTTAATATAAATTAGAGTATAAATTTACAAAATTATTTGCTTGTTTTTTACAGGGGTTTTGAACAATGTTTCTGTTCTTAGCGACGAGTGGTCGGCGATTTTTTGTATATTTACATTAATGTCAGATATTGTCCCCATAAAAGAAAACGAAAATAAAGGATTTCATTACACGGTTACAGATGAACAGATTGCTGCACATCAAAAAAGAACCTTGTCTGAAATTTTTGAATGGCTCGAAACCACTTCTAAATTTATTTACAGTTTGCAAACTGATGAAGAAAGAAAAAGAATGAGGGCTGCAAAAAATTATTTTTAAATAATCTTCGTCCTGAGTTCACTCAGTGAACAAAATTATTTACTCTGTTTCTTTCATGGTCTTCGACGCTAAAAACCATAATGCCGTTGCGTAGCCGAGTAAAATTCCGAAATTTAAAATTACTTCACTTAAAACATAATCGGGTTTACCAATAATTTGAATAATGTTATTGGCATAGCGCAAAGGCAATAAATAGCCGATGATTTCTGCTACCTTTGGCAATTCGTTGGCATCAACAATAACGCCGGTAAGAAAAAGCGAAGGCAAAATTATGAGCGGGATAAAAGGAAAAATATGTCCTTCGTTGCGCGCAAAAGTCGAAATAAAAATGCCGAGCATTACCGAAACAATGGCCAGCATCCAAATCACCATAAACAAAATAACGAGCGTTTTGCCATCAAAATTCAAATCAAATAAATAAATAGCTTCAGTAAGAATAACTACCGACTGAATGGTGGCGAGTCCAAAATATCCCACCACATATCCTAAAATTATAGATGATTTTTTATACCCGCTGATAAGCATCCGTTCTAAAGTTCCTCTGGTACGTTCCTGCACTAATAAAATTGAACATAAAATAAAACTCAAAAAATGCACAATAAAAGCAGTAACCGGCATCACAAATTTTTCGGTTGAAAGTTGTGGCAATGGCATCGGAAACATTTCCGGCATTGGAACAACAGTTAATTTTGTTAGAGCGTTGAACATTAATTTTAAAAAATAAACAATAATTACCGGCGCCACAATCGATAGGATTAAAAACCGTTTATCGCCTTTTAATTGTGTAATAACTCTTTTTGCTATGACTATTGTTTGCATTATTTTTTATTATTAATGATTGATAAAACTACGTCTTCAATATTGTCGGAATTTATTTTTATGTTTTCGATGCTTCTATCAAGACCGAATTTTTTTAATTCCGAAAGCAAATCGGCCGGCTTTGAAGAAATTTCGGTTTTAAGTCTTTCTCCGTTTCTAATTAATTCTATTCGCGTTTTTCCCATGCTTAAAATATTTTCGGGTGTATTTACGGCCAGCATTTCGCCGTCTTTTAAAATAGTTATTTTGTCGCACAACATGGCTTCATCCATTAGATGGGTGCTGATAAAAAGCGTGACGCCGGTTTTAGCGAGACTTCTGAATAATTGCCACGATCGTTGCTTAAGATGCGGATCAACGGCAGCGGTGGGTTCGTCGAGAAATAAAATTTTTGGTTCGTGAATAAGTGCACAAGCCAATGAAACTCTTTTTTGCATGCCTCCCGAAAATGTCCGCACAGGTTCATCAGCCCTGTTTTCTAATTCGGTAAATTCCAATATTTTTTGTACTTTTTCTTCGAGATTAATAATTTTTTGTGCTCTCCCAAAAAAAGTAATATTGCGCCTTGCCGAAATATCGGTGTAAAGTGCAGGTGACTGTGGCATGTATCCGATTTTTTTTCGCAGCTCCCATCGGTTTTTTATGGGTTCCAATCCAAATACCTCAACGCTCCCTTGAGTTGGCTTAAGCGCTCCCACTAAAGCTTTTATCAATGTCGTTTTTCCGGCACCGTTAGGCCCAATCAATCCATAAATTACACCTTCGGGAACTTCCAGATCAATGTGTTTTAATACTTCGTTTTTTCCGTAGTTTTTTGTTAATCCTTTTATGTTTACTGCATTCATTTTTAATTCTTTTAAAATTATTTTCTCAATTCAAAATTTTGTCCCAAATAAACTCTTCTTACTTCTTCGTCATTGGCCAGCTCTTCGGCGGTGCCTTGTTTAATTACGCTTCCCGAAAATAATAAATAGGCTCTGTCGGTAATACTCAGCGTTTCATGAACATTATGGTCGGTAATTAAAATTCCGATGTTTTTACTTTTTAAGGTGCGTACTACATTTTGAATATCTTCCACCGCAATGGGATCAACCCCGGCAAATGGTTCGTCCAATAAAATAAATTTTGGGTCGGTCGCGAGTGCCCTTGCAATTTCTGTTCTTCTTCTCTCGCCTCCCGATAATTGATCGCCTAAATTTTTACGAACGTGATGCAAATTAAATTCATCTAACAATATTTCAATTTTATTATCCTGTTCTTTTTTTGTGAGCTTTGTCATTTCTAAAACTGCGCGCAAATTATCTTCGATACTTAGTTTACGAAACACCGATGCTTCTTGCGGCAAATATCCGATTCCTAATTGCGCACGGCGGTACATGGGCTCTTTAGTAATATTTAAATCGTTTAAAAATATTTTTCCACTGTTGGGTTTTATCATTCCCACAATCATATAAAACGATGTCGTTTTTCCGGCACCGTTAGGTCCGAGCAATCCTACAATTTCGCCTTGCTGAACCTGCACCGAAACATTATTTGCCACTGTTCGGTTTTTATATTTTTTAATTAGATTCTCTGATCTTAAAATCATTTTATAATTTTAATGCAAAACTAAATTTAAGCCCGAAGTTATCCCAGAAGGTTGCTCCCGGATAAGTCATTCTCCATAAAGCATCTAATCTAAACAATTTAAATATATTTTCGACACCGGCAGTTACCTCAA
>JAHEYG010000024.1 GCA_023251725.1 Sphingobacteriaceae bacterium
GGAACTAAAAGGTTCTTATCCAAAAATTTTAAAAGACCCCGATCGCGGAACAGAAGCAACAAAATTATTTGCCGACGCGCAAAGCATGCTGAAAAAAATTATTTCCGAAAAATGGTTAACAGCAAATGCAGTTGTTGGAATTTATCCTGCAAATACAATTAATGATGATGATGTTGAGGTGTTGGATGAGAACGGAAAAAATGTAAAATGCGTTTTTCATTCTATCCGCCAGCAAACTAAAAAACCGCAAGGCCAATTTAATATTGCGCTCGCAGATTTTATAAAACCAAAATCTACAACCCCGAATAGCGAGGTAAACTCGCCATCGCGAGTAACGCCTCGCGACCCCGAACCCCCAACTGACTATATTGGAGGTTTTGCCTTAACAACCGGAATTGGTATTGATGAACATGTAAAACGATTCGAAAAAGACCACGACGATTATAGCGCTATTATGTTAAAAGCATTGGCCGACAGATTAGCGGAAGCCTTCGCGGAATTAATGCATAAAAAAGTGCGCACCGAAATTTGGGGATACGATAAGAATGAAAAATTTAGTACCGAAGAATTAATTAAGGAAAATTATAATGGAATTCGTCCTGCCCCGGGTTATCCTGCGCAACCCGATCACACCGAAAAACCGGCTTTATTTAAATTATTAGACACAGAAAAAAACACAGGAATAATTTTAACCGAAAGCATGGCTATGTTTCCAACCGCAGCTGTAAGCGGAATGTATTTCGCTCATAAAGATTCGGCTTATTTTGGAACAGGAAAAATAAGTAAAGATCAGGTGGCAGATTATGCTAAACGGAAAGGCTTATCATTGAGTGAGGCTGAGCGATGGCTGAGTCCGATTTTAGGTTATTAGTAATAATTTCCGCAAATTTATATTGGAGAAATTTTTGTGCAGAAAAACATTTCAAATATTTTTGAGAATTATTTTTTGAAGTCAGTACTGATTTTAGCAATTGTATTTTCTTCGGCTAAACTATTTTCTCAGGATACCACTAGAATTCATCATTTAATTGCGCAGGTTTCTGATTTAATTGATAATGCCAGTTACGTTCTCGCTGAGAATAAAACCGATTCTGTTTTGTTGATTTCAAATTTAAGTAACTATAAATATGGCGTTGCGCAAGGTTATAATTTAAAAGGAGTTATTTATCGCGATCAATCCAGAACAAAAGAAGCACTCGAAAATTTTTTGCAATCCATCAGTATTTATGAGTCAATGGGTGTTAAAAATAAAATGGCTGCTTTATACATAAACATTGGTTCAATTTATGGTGGATTAGATGAAAACAAAATGGCGCTTAACTATTATTTTAAAGCAGTTACTATTTTCAAGGACCAAAAACTTACTCGCCACTTAGGCACCGCGTTTAACAATATTGGTACAACTTACGAACGAATGGGTCAATTTAACTCTTCGAATCATTATTTAAACGAAGGACTTCGAATCAATCAAAAAGAAAAAGATACAATCGGAATTGCAATGACACTTCATAACATCGGAGTAAATTTTTCATCGAATGGAAATTATGATACTTCTATTGTTTATTTTAACCGGTCGCTTAGTTTTCTTAAAAATTTGGGCGTGGGTCCCGGACATATTTATAATTATTCTCAACTGGGAAGTTCGTATTTAAGAAAAAAGAATTTTAACGAAGCAGAAAAATACCTTTTAAAAGCCCTTGTAATTATTTCAGCTAACAGTCCAAACACTGAACGCGGAGATATTTACCAAAATCTCTCGGATCTTTACGAACAACGCGGAGATTATAAAAAAGCGTTGTTGTATCACAAAAGATTCTTAAAAAATACCGATTCGGTTTCAAATGAATCGTTGCGAAACGAAATTGTAAAGCGCGATTTGGAGCACGAGTATGACAGAAAGCAGGAATTACAAAAACAAAAAGAACACAATAAAGAAATGATTACTCAAACAAAAATTGATAATCAGAAAAAAATAATTATTGGTGCTGTTATTGCGCTTGGAATTGTTTCGCTTCTTGTGGTTTTAGTGTTTAGAGGCTATAACCAAAAACGAAAAGCCAATAACATTATCTCTAAACAAAAAGAATTGGTAGAAGAAAAAAATAGCGAAATACTTTCTTCTATTTATTATGCCAAACGAATTCAAAATGCTTTACTGACTTCCGAAAATTATATTAAAAAAAGATTGGAGAATTTTTTTATTCTTTACAAACCAAAAGATATAGTGAGCGGCGATTTTTATTGGGGATTAGAACATAAAAATATTTTTTATTTAGTGGTGGCTGATTGTACCGGTCACGGTGTGCCCGGAGCTTTTATGAGTTTGCTCAATATTTCCATTTTAAATGAATTAATTATTGAGAAAGAATTTCATAGTCCTGAACTAATTTTAAACGAAGCGCGAAAAGAAATTATTCGTTCTTTAAACCCGGAAGGAGGCGATGAGAGTAAAGATGGAATGGATTGTATTTTGTGCGCCTTCGATTTAAAAAAACAAACTTTAAAATATGCCTGTGCCAACAATGCATTTTATATTGTAAGAAATAAAGAATTAATTCATTCGGAATTGGATAAAATGCCGGTTGGTAAATCTCACGATGATAGCGTTTCATTCACTTTACATGAATTTAAATTGCAAAAAGAGGATATGATCTATTTAATTACCGATGGCTACGCCGATCAATTTGGTGGCCCGAAAGGAAAAAAGTATAAATATTTAAAATTGCAGCAACAATTATTGGAATACAGCGCCTTGGAATTACAAGTACAAAAAAATAATTTACTGGAATCGTTCGATGACTGGAAAGGGAAACTGGAACAAGTTGACGATGTTTGCATCGTGGGAATAAAAATTTAAGAATGAAACTCAAAACAATAATTACGTTTGCATTTATTTTTCTGTTGCAGCTAACAAGTGCAAACCGCGCCGAAGACTCTATCAAAAATATAATTGACGTAAATCCCAATGATTCAATTAAAACTTCAGCCTACGTGTATAGGGCATTTATGTATATTAATAATCCCGATAAAGCCTTGGAAGTTTTGTCAGAAATGGAAATTTTTTCGGAAGGAATTAAACACAAAAAATATTATGGTTTTTGCATTCGTAAAATCGGAACTGTTTATCACCGCCTTAATTATTTCGATCGTGCAATGGAATATTACATTAAGGCAGCAGAAATATTTCAAAAAAATGACGATAAGATAGGTGTGGCAAATTGTTATAATAATATTGCTAACGCATTTGCCAGTAAGGGAGAACTTACAAAAGATATTTTATTTTTCGATAGAGCAATTGAGTACCATAAGAAATGTATCAATGCGCATCGCAAGGGGGGAGACACAACGCAACTTCCTAATTCTTATAATAATATTGGAATTGCTTATATGTTTAAAGGCGAATTTGAAACGGCAATTGAATATTTTACAAGAGCATTTAATTTTTATACCCTGGCAAAATCGGTAAACGGAATTGATATAGTCACTTTAAACCTAGGTGATGTTTATTTGAAACGTGCAATGAAGAGCCGAAATACTGATGACTTTAATAAATCCTTATTTTATTTTAACGATCGGTTAAAATTTTATGACGGATACGGCGATGCAGAAAGACTTTCGGTTGTATTAAGCAGGATCGGACAAATTTATTCCGAAAATGGAAAATCAAAAGAGGGCATCGATTTTTTAATTAGAGCCTGGAAAATGGGAAACGCAATAAAGAATCAGGCTTCCATAATGGACGCTGCATTACAGATTTCTATTGCCTACGAAAAAACCGGTGATTTTAAAAAGTCAGTGGAGTATTCGAGATTTTATTCGGCGGCGAAAGACTCGCTTTTAAATTCGAAGAGTAAAAATAATATGGAGCAAATGCAAGCTTTGTTTCAATCTACACAAAAGGATAAGGAAATTGAAAAACTGAGTCACGAAAAACAATTACAAACCGCGCAACTAAATCGTAACCGTACAATTATTTTTTCATCGATGGGCGGATTTTTACTTCTATTAGTTTTGGGTTTTGTTTTATTGAGTCGTTACAATTTAAAAAGGAAAGCGAACGTTCAGTTAACTTACGCTTACGAAAAAATTGAAACCAAGAATAAACAAATTACAGATAGTATTAATTATGCCAGAAGAATTCAGAATGCCATTCTTCCTCCCACCGAATTAATAGCATCTCACTTACAAAACTTTTTCGTTTTTTATTCTCCTAAAGATATTGTGAGTGGCGATTTTTATTGGTTCTCTTATCATGAAAGGAAATTATTTTTTGTGCTGGCCGATTGTACTGGTCACGGTGTGCCGGGTGCATTAATGAGTATGATAGGAAATACTTTGCTGGGAGAAATTATTAATCAAGAAAATGTTCTGGACCCGGGCGAAATTCTTACTCATTTAAATAAAGGCGTAACACTGGCTTTGCATCAGCAAGGAAATGATGTTCTTAAGCAAGACGACGGTATGGACATCAGCATTTGCTGTATCGACGAGAATGATAAAACAAAATTAAAATACGCAAGCGCCAATCACGCTATATTTATTAAAAGTAAAAATTCTATAACTGAATTAAAAGGGGATATTTTTTCTATCGGCGGAAGCATTGGTAACGAAAATAAGAAATTTCTCACCAGCGAAATTATAATTGAAAAAGATTCTACAATAATAATGAGTACCGATGGTTATTACGATCAGTTTGGCGGAAAGAACGATTCAAAATTCTTAATGAAAAATTTTGAGGAATTAATTTTAAAAACCGATTTTTCAAAAACAAATGGTGCTGTAGAATTTGAAACTGCATTTGAGAATTGGAAAAATGAAACTCGGCAAACAGATGACGTTTTAGTAGCGGGGTTTAAAATTTAATTTTGTATCAACTGAATGGGCATTCCCGATAATTTTGAAAAACGTTCGCCCGAACCTTGCATGTCTTTATCACCGGCATCGTAACGCCAGATAACAGAAATTTTATTTTTTTTAGCTTGTACATTGAGGGTGTTTACTATTTTAAAAATTTGTTTGGCCGACGAAGTATTAAAATATTCCAAATCAAAAGTAAAAGTGGTTTCGGGGGCGGGAGAATTAAAATAATTATTGAGCCATTTAAAAATCGGCTCATAAAAACTAAAAGCATCTTCCGGTAACGAACGTCCCGAAATTGAAAGGGACCCTTTTATTTTATTAAATAAAATTGTGGGAGAATCTTCTGTTCCTTTAATATTTAATTCAGTCTCCATTTAAAAGGGAATAAAAACCGTAATGGATAAAAAAGAAAAATGCTCATTAAAAACATTTATCGAAAACTGAATAGGGTATTCGCTTTTCATTCTCATGTCAATAAATCCTAAACCGGCGCCTTTTTGCGATGGAGTTTCCTCTTTCAAAATCATTTCCGAATATAATATTTCTAATTCAGTTTTACTGGAGGAATTTACTTTGTCAATTTTATCTGAAATTCTTTTTGTGTTTTCGGTGCGAATATAATTTCCCGAAATAATATTGGCACCATCAGGCGCAGTACTTACAATTAAAATACCCGGCTTACTTTCATTATTCCCGTTTAAAGCTTCGGCATGATTACAAATATTTTGCAACAACTCTACCATAATATTTACGGCACGGCGTTTAAAAACAAGATTGTCGTTTTTAGAAACGCTTCCCTCGGTCATGCTCACCAAACTTTTTAAATTATCATGAGTAAAAATACCCTGATAAATCATGTTGATGTGATGCCTCCGCGTAAAATCATGCAATCGCCTCACTTCATCCAATGGCGAACCTTCCTTTCTCCCATAATCTGATGTCACCTTCGATTTAAAATAAAAATAAGAAAGCGTATCATTTATTTTTTGAAAATCATAAGAAAGCTTGTTGCCAGAACGCCTCGCCATTTCAATTAATCCCAAACCAGCTCCACCTTTATCTGAAAGACCGGTATTATTTAAAACATCGCGGTAATATTCTTTCAAATCATTCGCACCGAGCGAATTTATTTTATCAATTCGTTTTTTTAATTCATCCATTTGCGGTTTTTCAATAACATTTCCGCTGCTTAATTCGTAAAGTCCGTTTTTATTTTGCACCACAAAAAAAGCATGATTTTCTTCTGCCTGATGAATGTCCTGATGCCGCGTAATATTTTGTAAAGACTCTACCATCACAAAGTAAACTCGCTTTTGCGTACGTGGCGATTCTTTCGTTAGATTCATATTAGTTTCGGCGAGAGAAAGAATTTTGTCGGTTAAATCCGGATTAAAAATGCCTTTGTAAACGTAGCTTAACGAATAATTTTCGAACGCCTTAAACAGGGTAAAAACATATTTGCCTTCATTGTATTTTTGCTTAACCGGAGCATTCATTATAACAAAAATAATGAAATTTACATACCATTTAAGGTGTAAATAGGGTAAGTTTTAAAGCGCGACTTCTGAAATGTACCCCATAAGAGGGGATATTTACATTTTTTAGGGATAAATGGTAACCTAATTTTCTTTTTTCATTATACCTTCGTCGCTCTATGCTCCGACTCGAAAAGCTATATAAATCCTATCAATTAGGCAATTCAAAATTCGAAGTTTTAAAGGGTATCGACCTTAATATTAAACCCGGCGAATTTGTCTCTATTATGGGTTCTTCAGGTTCCGGAAAATCAACTTTACTTAATATTTTGGGAATTCTGGATAATTATGATGAAGGTTGGTATTATTTGAACGGACAATTAATCGACAAAAAACTCACGCAAACAAAAGCAGCACAATTGCGCAGCCGTTTTTTAGGATTTGTTTTTCAGTCGTTTAATTTATTAGCGTTTAAAAATGCCGTGGAAAATGTGGCGCTGCCTTTGTATTATCAAAAAGTTTCGCGCAAAGAAAGAAATAAAATTGCCGAAGAGTATTTAGATAAAGTTGGTTTGTTAGATTGGAAAAATCATTTGCCGTCAGAATTATCGGGCGGACAAAAACAACGAATCGCTATTGCGCGTTCGTTAATCAGTCAGCCTAAAGTAATTTTTGCCGATGAACCAACGGGCGCATTGGATTCCAATACGTCGGCAGACATTATGAAAATATTTCGCGAAGTAAATAATCAAGGAATAACTGTAGTTGTAGTAACGCACGAAGACGACATTAGCAGAATGACCGATCGTGTAATAAAATTAAAAGATGGAATTATTTTAAATGAAGATTCACCAGCTATTGAAATAATAGCTCCCAACCCCGAACTCCCAACTCCCAACTAACACATGTTCGAAAAAGATAACTGGCAGGAAATATTTTTAACCATCAGCAAAAATAAATTGCGAACAACTCTAACGGCAATTAGCGTGGCATGGGGTATTTTTATTTTAATTGTTTTATTGGGAGCGGGCCATGGTCTTCATAACGGTGCGCAGGCACAGTTTGGTAACGATGCGCGTAATAGTTTGAACATTGAAGGTGGGGAAACCACTATTGCCTACAACGGCATTAAACCGGGAAGAAAAATTCAACTCACCAATGACGATTATAAATTAATTAATGAAAAAATAGATTTCATTGAAAATAAAAGTGCAGTTTTTAAGGGGCACGACACAAGAAATTTAACTTACAAGAATCGTCATGCCGGATTTGTAGTTCGCCCGGTTTATCCCGAGCATTGTATACTCGAGAATGCAAAATTAATGTCGGGCCGTTTTATAAATATAATCGATATTGATGAATACAGAAAAGTTTGTTCGATAGGATTGCCTGTAAAAAATGAATTATTTAAGGACGAAGATCCAATCGGTAAATTTATCGATGCCGAAGGTGTGCAATTTAAAGTGATTGGAGTTTTTAATGATTTGGGTAATGGTGACAATACTAGAATTTATATTCCTATTTCAACGGCGCAGCGTGCCTTTAATGGGAAAAATAAAATTGGTTTAATTTGGCTTAGCCTTAAAAGCGAAGGCGCCGAAAAAAGTGAGATGCTTGTTAATGAAATAAGAGAGTTAATGGCCCAACGGCATAATTTCAGTCCTGATGATCAGAATGCCATTCGTGTTGAGAACTGGGGAGAAGAATATGGGCGCATTATGAGTATGCTTGCAGGAATAAATATTTTTATTTGGATAATTGGAATTTTCACACTCATCGCCGGAATTGTTGGCGTAAGTAATATTATGATGATTATAGTAAAAGAAAGAACAAAAGAAATCGGAATAAGAAAAGCCATTGGTGCAACACCTTCTTCCATTGTAATGCAAATTATTATGGAAGCGGTTTTTATTACGGCTGTTGCGGGGTATGTTGGATTAGTTTTAGGTGTTGGAATTTTAGAATTAGTAAATAAAATAGGAATCAACAGCGAATTTTTCAGAAACCCGGATGTAAATTTTCCGGTGGCGATTTCAGCAACAGTTTTAATTATTATTTCAGGCGCAGTAGCAGGATTAATTCCAAGTATAAGAGCAGCAAGAGTAGAACCTGTAATTGCGTTACGTGACGCTTGATGGAGGTTATTTTTGTTTGTAAAATTATGCAGGAAATAATAAATGAAATATATTTTATCTAATAACCGTTAACCGAAAACATGATTTTAGAACGAGATAACTGGCAGGAAATATTTGCAACTATTAAAAAAAATAAGTTGCGTACTTTTCTCACTTGTATGGGTGTAGGGTGGGGAATTTTTATGCTTGTAATTATGCTGGGTGCCGGCAACGGATTAAAACACGGCATCCTAAACGATTTTGCTGGAACTGCCACCAATAGTTTTTTTATGTGGGCGCAAAAAACCAGCAAAAGTTATAAAGGAATGAAACCCGGAAGAAATTTTAATTTTAATAACGCAGATGCCATGGCATTGGGACAGTTAGATGAAATTGGTGTTCTTTCCCCTCAAAATTCATTGGGAGATTATGATGGAAGCAACAATGTTACTCGTGGAATAAAAGTCGGTGCTTTTCAGGTGCGGGGTTCTTATCCTAACATTAGCAAAATCGAATATATAAAATTGGCGAAGGGTCGGTTTTTAAATGAACTGGATATAAAGGAAAAACGGAAAATTTGTATTATTGGTCCGCGTGTACGCGAAGTGTTATTTAAAAAAGATGAAGAAACAATTGGGCAATACATAAAAGTAAACGGTATTTATTTTAAAGTGGTAGGTGAAATGATAACAACCGGAAACGGTGAACAAGCGCGTGAACAATCGTCGCGCATTCAAATCCCTTTTTCTACTTTTCAAAATGCTTTTAATTATGGTGATGTAATTGGCTGGTTTTCCATTTCTTCAAAAGCAGGAATGCCTTGTTCGGTAACAGAAGAAAAAGTAATGTCGGTGTTAAAAGACCGTCATAAAATTGCTCTGGAAGATAATTTGGCACTCGGCCACTGGAATATGGAAACAGAATTTGTAAAACTGAATGGTTTGTTCGCGGGTATAGAAGGATTAATTTGGTTTGTGGGAATAGGAACTTTAATTGCAGGTGTAATTGGAATTAGTAATATTATGCTCATCATTGTAAAAGAACGCACCAAAGAAATAGGAGTGAAGCGCGCTATTGGTGCCACACCGTATGATGTGATTACACAAATTATGCTGGAGTCTGTTTTTTTAACAGCTATTGCGGGAATAATTGGTTTATGGGTAAGTATTTTGTTACTCGAAGGATTGGATAATTTAATAGGAAGGGATGCGCCCATGTTCCAAAACCCTACAGTGGATATAAGTGTAGCGATAAAAGCATTAATAATTTTAATTGTTGCGGGCGCGTTTGCAGGACTTATTCCCGCACGAAAAGCAAGTGCAGTAAATCCGGTTGAAGCATTGCGTTCGGAATAAATAATTTGACAGTAGAAAAATGTAATTTGAAAATATAAAATTAGAAACTATGATTAAGAAAATTATTAAGTATTTGTTTATCGCACTTTTGTTGGTAGGAATTGTATGGACATTTTATTTCTTATACAGCAAATCGCAGGAACCGCCGGTAACATTTAAAACTATTTCACCTTTTGATACGAGCATTGTTAAAAAAACAGTGGCTACCGGTTCTGTAATTCCGCGACGCGAAGTAAATATGAAATCGCAGGTGTCGGGCATCATCGAAAAATTATACATTATAGCAGGGCAACAAATAAAACAGGGCGATGTAATTGCTAAAATAAAAATTATTCCCAATATGGTTAATTTAGCCAACGCCGAAAACAGAGTTAATCAGGCGCAAATAAATGTTGATAATGCAAAAATGGATTACGACCGCAATCAGATTTTATTAAATCAAAGTGTAATTTCAAAATCCGATTTTCAGGTGTTTGATTTGCGCTATAAAAATACGGGCGAAGAATTAAAAGCAGCCGAAAATAATTTACAATTAATTAAAGAAGGCGTTACCAAAGATGCCGGCAAAGCAACTAATACAATGGTAAAAGCCACCATCAGCGGAATGGTTTTGGATGTTCCTGTAAAAGAGGGCGGACAAGTAATAGAAAGTAATACTTTTAACGAAGGCACAACAATTTCATCGGTGGCAAATATGGGCGAAATGATTTTTGAGGGGAAGTTGGATGAGAGCGAAGTAGGGAAGGTAGCCGTTGGTTTTCCGATTGAATTAACTGTTGGTGCCATTGATAAACAAAAATTTGGCGCGACCTTAGAGTATATTTCACCGAAGGGGGTAACCGAAAACGGTGCCATACAATTTGTGATTCGCGCAAAAGTAGATGTAAATTCGCTGGGGAAAAATGTTTTGCGTGCCGGTTATAGCGCTAATGCGGATATTATTTTATCGCGTAAAGATAAAGTGACAGCAATACCCGAAAGTGTTTTGTTATTTGAAGGTGATAAAACTTATGTTGAGGTAGAAACCTCTAACCAAAACTTCGAGAAACGATTTATTAAAACCGGAATTTCGGATGGAATAAATATTGAAGTTACCGATGGATTAAAAAAAGGTGACAAAATTAAATTACCTAATCTGGTAAAAGCACCGCCGCAAATGGGTTAATTATTTTTTGAATTAACGAAATTTAAAACTAATCCTGATATTGTCCAGCAACAAAATGTTGTTAAGAATGCGCTTAGAATTTCATTCCCGATTATGCGTGAAAATAAAGCCGAACATCCAATGTATAAAAGTATTGCAGTTACAACAGTAATTGCTCGTTTCCACCAAACACCAAAGGCAAAAGGAAATTTTTTGTAAGAAATAATTACCACCGATAAATTTACCGCAGTTATTTCTGCAACACGGTTCAATGGTGCATGATGATAAAATAATAAACCCAATAAGGGCAGGCCCATAATAATTATCATATTTTTATTTTTCTGTAAAATTTCTCCCGATCTTTTTAATTCTAGTAAAAAATTTAGTTCGCTCTGATTTAAAATTAAAACCGAAAATAAAATTATTACGAGTAACCCTGCCGTCATCCCTCCCAACACATCTCCCAAATAATGCTGGGCCAAATACATTCGCGAAATCCCCGTGAGAAAAATTAATAAAATACTGATTAGTAAAATTATTTTTCTTGCAAACAATATTGAAATTCCTAGCCATAAGGTGGTAATTAGAACCATGTGTCCCGACGGAAACCCGTTATCAATTTCGGTATTTGTTCTTGCTTTTTCTAACAAGGCCGGCGAAAATGATTCAAAAAAAGTTTTCGGTTCTAAATCACGCAAATTTGTTTCACCAACATTGTTTCCAAAAGTTTTTAAAGTGGTGTCAACTGCAAGCGGACGAGGATAATTTACATAAGATTTCAAAGTTCTCGAAACAATACTACCGCATAATAATATGTTTACCAAAATCCATCCTTTCTTAAAATTAATGGAAAACATAATAAAAAAAATGGTAAGCATTAAGGCAGTAGTGCCACCAAAAAAAGAAATGAATTTCATGAAGCCGATAAAAAATCCGTTCTCTAAAGATTGTAGTAAATGAAGGAGTTCTGTTTGAAACATTATTTATAGAATTTATTTTTAATGATATACTTCCAAACTTTTTTGGGAAGAAAAAAACGAATATCTTTTTTAGCTTTTATAGAAGCGCGAATAAACGTAGAAGATATTTCAACAACAGGTGCTTTTGTTAAAATAATGCGCTGCATTGAGCTCGGCGAAATGTTTTTGTGACTGATATTTTTCTTTTTTGTAATTCCTACTCTTGGATAAACATATAATTTATGATACTTTAATATGTCTTTATAATTTTTCCACTTATCCAAATTCTGTAAATTGTCTTCACCAATAATTAAACTGAAAGTATGTTTCTTAAAATTTTGTTTAAGATATTTTAAAGTATTTATAGTGTAAGAAGGCTGAGGTAAATTAAATTCCACATCAGAACTTTTAAATTTTGGAAAATCTTTAATGGCAATGTCTACCATTTCCAAACGCTCACCTCGGTGTAATAAACTATTTTTATCTTTTAAAGGATTGTGCGGAGAAACTACAAACCAAATTTCATCTAAATCGGTAAACTCTGCCATATAATTTGCAATAGCCATATGACCAATATGAATGGGATTAAAAGAACCTAAAAATAATCCGATATGCATTTTAATCTTTGTTTAATAATTTGGCAACGTATTTTCCTAAAATGTCAAATTCTAAATTTACTTTATCTCCCACTTTTACGTTCTGAAAATTGGTATGTTCAAAAGTAAACGGAATGATATGTACCGAAAAAGAATTTGCTTTCGAATCAACCACCGTTAAACTACAGCCGTTAATAGTAATACTTCCTTTCTCAACAGTAATATATTTGGCATTCTTCTCATGTTCAAAAACAAATTCGTGACTGCCATTTAAATTATTTACGGAAGTACAAGTTGCGGTTGTGTCAATGTGGCCTTGCACAATGTGTCCGTCAAATCTTCCGTTTGCCAACATGCAGCGCTCAAGATTTATTAAATCACCGGCTTTTAACGAGTTTAAATTTGTTCGTTTTAAAGTTTCGTCAATGGCTGTTACTTTGTAAGAAATTCCATTTTTTGAAACGACAGTAAGGCACACGCCGTTATGCGCTACACTTTGATCAACTTTAAATTCGGGTGCGATGGAGCTGGCGAATGTAAAATGCAGATTGCTTCCTTCTTTTTCAATTTTTTCGAGCTTTGCTAAGGTTTCTATAATTCCGGTAAACATATTTTATTCTTTAAGTAATTTATTGATGAGCGTTTCGGTTTGTAATTTATAATTATCGTAAGCTTTTCCGGTAGCCGGACCGCTAAAACCTGTGTAAATAGAACGTACCAAATGTTTTTTATCTAAAATAATTGTGGTGGGAAAAGCCATTACTTTATTTAAAAACGGTAAACTTTCGGAAGCTTTTGCCGCGCCTGTTAAACCTGTAATTAAAATTTCGTATTCTACATTAAATCTGTTTTTCACTCTGGAAACTGCCGTTTTCGCTTTTTCAAATTCGGTAGAGCGCTCGTAAGCGAGAGCAATAATTTCTAAACCCTTACTTTTATTTTGTTTGTAAACTTCCGATAAATAAGCAGTCTCGTCCATACAATTCGGACACCACGAACCCATGATTTGAATAATAACAGGTTTGTTCTCAAATTTTTTATCGTTAAGCGTTACCATTTTATTTTCGAGATTCGGAAACGAAATATTTATTTTTTCATTTGGATTTTTTAAAAACGTTAAACTTTCCGGATTACGCAATTCAAATTTATCATTACGTTTGGCGGCCCATGTTTCGTGATGGTGCATCCCCGAATAAAAATCGCCTTTGGTAATTGAATTTCCATCCGCAGATTCAGCAGTAAATAAAAAAGCGTGCGAACCATCGAAGCAGGATAAATATAATTTGCCCTTGCTCATCATTCCTTCTAAAAAACGATAATCGCCGGTCTCAGTTAAAAAAGTTCCGCTTACATAAACCGAACCGTTCTCATGGTGAAAAATACCAATGGCTTTGCTACTGTCGGCATTGCCGGGACTAAAGTCACATTCCCATTTACCTTCGTAAAACGTGTGCGGTTTATCGGCAGGAAAAGGAAAACGATTTGTTTTATTATATTCGGCTCTAAACGCTAAAACATTTTTATCCTTGCGCGAATGATTTATCCAAACACCAAGTAATTCTCCGTTAATTAATTTGGTTCTGAACTCAGAATCAAAAACCGGCATTTTAAAGTTTAAGGAATCTTCTTTGATGGTAACATCTTCAACTAAAATTCTTTCAGTGGCGTTATGAATTACAATTTGATTCTTACCCGCCCGACTGGACGTCGGTCCGGGCGGGTTCTTGTAAACAATTTCAAAAGTAAAAGGCAGTTCAACGCCTTGTTCTTTGTTTAGTGTTAAAGTACCGCGCCACATTCCTGCATTAATTTTATTTTGCGCGAATGAAGTACTAAAAGAAAAATAAATTAGGTATAAAAATAGTCTTTTCATTTTTGAGTAATTCTCTTCATAAAAATACAAATATTTCGCGAATTTTTAGTGGGATTTTGTGTTTTAGAGCTTTAGTGGCAAGAAATATAGCCACAAAAACACAAAGGCACTAAATCCCACGAAACTGTATGGTTATTTTTTATACGTGATTAAAACAGCCGTATTCTTAAACGAATCCAGTTCATGAATTCCTTCCATTATTTTTTTGTTCCAGCGGCGTTGGCCGTCACCATCCATCGAGCCGTTGCTTCCATCGTCATATTCATCCTGAAAAACATCCATTTCTTTATCTATAATTTTGTATAATGAATCACTTTTTGTTTCTAATTCCGAAAATGAAACATAATTATTTTCCTGCAATAATTTCCTCAACTTGCGCGAAAATAATTCTACCACATCATAATGTTTTTGTTCGTGTGCTAAAAGCGATTCGCTTATCCATAACTTTTTTTTCCAGGATTTTTTGCAGAAGAAAATGGCTTCAATGTTTACAGTGGCTGAATTTGAATTAGTATTGGTGAGTGTTTTTATGATATCGTAATGTGTAGAAGCGCCCGCAAACCTTGGTTCAGATTTACCACGAAAATCATCCCAGGTTAAGGGGCGGTTTTCATCCCACAAAATAGTTTGGGGTTTCTCCGGTAAAGAAGAACACAAGAAAAAAAACGAAATCGGAATTATGAATAAAATAAATTTCATTTTTTGGCGATGAAATTAAACTACAATATTTACAATCTTATTATGCACCACAATTATTTTTTTAGGTGTTTTGCCTTCTAAATATTTTTGTGTTTGTTCTAATGACATTATTTCTTTTTCAATATCTTCTTTGCTTAGCGACAAATCATATTCCTGAAAAAAGCGTGTTTTGCCATTGAAAGAAACCGGATAATTAAAAGCGCTCTCCACTAAATACGTTTCGTTAAACATTGGAAACGGTTCAAGCGCAATACTTTCTTTATGACCTAACTGATTCCACAATTCTTCGGCAATATGCGGCGCGTACGGCGAAACTAAAATTAATAAAGATTCTAAAATTGAACGCTTGTTACATTTTAATTCTGTTAATTCATTTACACAAATCATAAAACTACTAACCGAAGTATTAAACGAAAAACGATCAATATCTTCTGTAATTTTTTTAATTGTTTTGTGAAGAGTCTTCAATTCTGCTTTATTAGGAGTCTCATCATTTACATTTGTATAAAGCTTCCACAATTTTTTTAAGAAACCAGATACGCCCGTAATTCCATTGGTGTTCCAGGGCTTACTTTGCTCAAGCGGACCCAAAAACATTTCATACAAACGTAAAGTATCAGCACCAAAAGAATCTACAACTCCATCAAATCGTTCACCGTTTTCTTTTGTGTAACTTACTGGTGTTACTACATTTTTTTTTGATTTCGACATTTTCTCAACTTCACTTTTAGTTTTAAATGTAGATTTCTCATCTGTTCCATATGAATAAAATAAACCATTTACCCAACAGCCTTCTTTGCAAATATAGAATTCAATGTCAGTGTTTTCTTTGTACTTAAAATATTTTAATATATCCAAAGTATTTGTTTCAACATAATTTATATCAACATGACTCTTATAATAATCATTTGAATTTTTGACTAAATCTGCAGAAACAAAAATACTTGTAACTCCTAATGGTTTTGAATTAGAGATTTCAATTTTTGGAAGGATTGGTTCAATCAACTTATTAATTTCATCAATGTTAGTTGAAATTCCCATGATAATATGATTATTCTGATTATTAACACTGTATTCTGAGAATGTTTCTTTTGGAACGTATCTTAACTCAGACATCCCTTGAATCATCCCTTGATTAATTAATTTTTTCGCGGGTTCATTAACAGAAATAAAGTTTAAGTCATGCAAAAATTTTGTCCAGAAGCGCACGTATAATAAATGTCCGGTACCATGTTCACTTCCTCCAATATATAAATCAACATTTCCCCAATAGTCAAGCGCTTTTTTGTCTGCAATAGCTTTGTCATTTTCTGGTTTAATGTGTTTAACATCTTGAACCATGTAGCGCAAAAAATACCAGGAACTTCCTGCCCAACCGGGCATCGTTGTCCATTCGTAATCAAATTGATTTTTGTATTTCCAATCTTTTGCGCGTGCTAAAGGTGGTTCACCGTCTTCAGTCGGTAAATATTTATCTACATCGGGTAAAACCAAAGGCAATTCATTTTCCGGCATCGCGTGCGGAATACCATCTTTATAATAAATAGGAATCGGTTCTCCCCAATAACGCTGACGCCCAAACACCGCATCGCGCAAGCGGAAGTTTATTTTTCCTTTTCCTAAGTTTTTATTTTCAATTTCTTCAATGGCTTTTTTAATAGCTGCTTTAACCTCCAAACCGTTTAAAAAATCCGAATTAATTAATTTACCTTCTTTTTCATCGTAAGAATTTTCAGCCTCACCCCCGACCCCTCTCCCAAGGAGAGGGGAGTTAATTGGTGGTTCTATTACTTTTGGTATTGGTAAATTAAAATGTTTTGCAAATTTAAAATCGCGTTCATCATGAGCAGGAACCGCCATCACAGCGCCTGTACCATAACCTGCCAAAACATAATCTCCCACCCAAACCGGTATTTTATTTCCTGTAAAAGGATGCTCCACAAAAGCGCCGGTAAAAACACCGCTCACTTTATTTACCTCGGCTTGTCGCTCGCGTTCACTTCTGTTTTTTGCTTTCTCTATATAATCATCAACCGCATTTTTTTGTTCAGCCGTTGTAATTTGCGAAACCAATTCATGCTCGGGCGCAAGTGTTACAAACGAAACACCAAAAATTGTATCGGGGCGAGTAGTAAAAACGGAGATTTCAGCCTCACCCCCGACCCCTCTCCCAAGGAGAGGGGAGGACATTGTGTTTTTTATTTTTGTTATAACTGAATCAATATTATTTAGGATTTCTTTGTTTGAAAAACGGATAACTTGGAATCCAAGTGAGTTTAAAATATTTGTTCTCTTTTCGTCTTGTTCTTTTGTTTGTTCATGAATTTCTCCATCAACCTCAATGATTAACATTTTTTCCAAACAAATAAAATCGGCAATGTAAGTTCCAATAGGATGTTGACGGCGAAATTTTATTCCTAAATTTTTGTTTCGAATCAGTTGCCAAAGTTTATCTTCCGCAACTGTTTGCGGCTGACGATTACTTCGCGCAAATTGTTTTAAAGCCTCGTAAATAGTTGGGTCAGCAGTTTGCCAAAAATATTTCTTTTTATTTTCCTTCTCAGAATTTTCATCATTGCGTGCCTCTTCTCCTTTTTCCCTTGAAGAATCTCTATCCAAATTTGCCTCTTCTCCCTTCTCCCTTGGAGAAGGGCCGGGGATGAGGCTGAATGTCAAACTCGTTCCTTCGCTTCTCCCAATCCAATACCTCTGCGTTTCTTTTATACTTTCACTCCAGTCAATTTTTTCTAATCCATCCAAAAGCCGCTGTGCGTAGGCCGTTATACGCATACTCCATTGTTTCATGAGCTTCCGTTCAACCGGGTGACCGCCACGCTCACTCACGCCGTCTTTTACTTCATCGTTTGCTAAAACGGTTCCTAAAGCCGGACACCAATTCACATACGCTTCTCCCAAATAAGTAATTCGGTATTGCATTAACACATCCGACTTTTCTTTTTCAGAAAACGATTTCCATTCTGTTGCGGAAAATGTTTTTGTATTTTCTTCGCAATGGGCATTTACTTTTGCGTTTCCGTTTTTTTCAAATTCGGCAATAAGGTTTTCAATTTTTTCAGCTTTGTCGGAAGTTTTATTGTACCACGAATTAAATAACTGAATAAAAATCCATTGTGTCCATTTATAATAATCAGGATTTGAAGTACGAACTTCTCTGTCCCAATCAAACGAAAAACCAATTTTATCTAATTGTTCGCGGTAACGTTGAATGTTTTGATAAGTTGTTGTTGCGGGATGTTGTCCGGTTTGAATGGCGTATTGCTCAGCAGGTAAACCAAAACTATCGTAACCCATGGGATGCAAAACATTAAAACCTTTGTGGCGTTTGTAGCGCGCCATAATATCGGAAGCAATGTAACCTAAAGGATGCCCAACATGCAAACCCGCGCCCGAAGGATAAGGAAACATATCTAAAACATAATATTTTGGCTTGGAAGAATTATTTTCTGCTTTAAATGTTTTGTCTTTGTCCCAGCGTTCCTGCCATTTTTTTTCTATATCTCTAAAGTGATATTCCATTTTCTCCCACAAAGATAATGGATTCGGGCAATTGACCAAAGGGAATTTACTCAATTTTCAGAGTGTAAAATCGTCGGCATCGAGGCCAACAGGAAAGATTTTTCTGTATTCTTCTAAATACAATTTATCGAGGGTAATGGTTTCGATACTTTCTTCGTTAGACTTTGTTTTGCTGATAATTTCGCCGCGCGGATTAATTATCAGGCTTTCGCCGGAATACGAAATATTATTTCCATCCGTACCAATTCGGTTCACACCAATAACGTAAGCCTGATTTTCGATGGCGCGGGCAATTAATAATTGTTTCCAGGGATAATTTCTGACTTCGGGCCAATTGGCAACATAAATTAAAACATCATACGACGGTGTATACGAACCGTTAGTCTTTGTAAAAGTATTTCGGCTCCAAACCGGGAAACGCAAATCGTAACAAACGAGCGGACAAACATTAAAGCCATTTAAATTTTTAATTAATTTTTTAGTGCCCATCGAAAAATGTTCATCTTCGTGCGCCATTCTGAATAAATGCCGTTTATCGTAAGTGCTTACATTTCCGTTTGGCTCTACCCAAAATAAGCGATTGTAATATTTATTATTTTCTTCTACGGCTACGCTTCCGGTAATAACTGAATTTTTTGCTTTTGCTTTTTGTTGGAGCCAGTTTAAAGTTTCGCCATTAGAAGGCTCGGCCATTTTTTTTGGATTCATGGTAAAACCGGTGGTAAACATTTCGGGCAATACAATTAAATCTGTTTTTTCTCCTATGGAAGAAATAAGGCCATCGAAATGAGTTCGATTTTTAACCGGGTCTTCCCAATGTAAAATAGTTTGAATAATACTTACCTTCATAAACAACAAATTTAAGCAATTGTATCAAACTTAAGCACGAATTATTAACTTTACATCATGCCCAAAATTTCGGTCGTAATTATAACCTATAACGAAGAAAAAAACATTGCGCGTTGTCTCGATTCAGTAAAAGAGATTGCCGATGATATTATTGTTTTGGATTCGTTCAGTAAAGATAATACAAAAAAAATCTGCCTCGAAAAAGGCGCTCGTTTTTTTGAACACGCGTTCGACGGTCATATTCAACAGAAAAACAGAGCCATCACTTATGCGCAACATCCTCACATTTTATCACTGGATGCCGATGAAGCTTTAGATGATAAATTAAAAAAATCGATTTTAGAAATAAAAGAAAATTTTAATAAAGAGGGTTATTACATGAACCGTTTAACCAATTATTGCGGCCATTGGGTAAAACATTGTAATTGGTATCCGGATAGGAAATTACGATTATGGGACAGTAGAAAAGGGGAGTGGACAGGAATAAATCCGCACGATAAATACGAAATGTTTAGCGACGATAAAAACACGGACTATTTAAAAGGCGACATTTTGCATTACAGTTATTACACCATTGAAGATCATTACAAGCAAATAGAATATTTTAGCAACATTGCTTCGCAGGCGTATTTTGACGCAGGAAGAAAAGCGCCGGCTTATAAATTAGTTTTAAATCCCGTTGCTAAATTTTTGGATCATTATTTTTGGAATCTTGGTTTTCTCGATGGAGGCGCCGGATTTTCTATTTCAAAAATTTCGGCGTACGCCACTTATTTAAAATATAAAAAACTCAGAAATTTATTGCATGCAAAAACTGCCCGATAATTTTTCTGTTATACTGAGTCGTACCGACAGCATTGGTGATGTTGTGCTGACTTTACCAATGGCAGGATACATAAAAAAATATTTCCCTAAATGTAAAATTATTTTTTTAGGGAGAAATTATACAAGAGATGTGGTAGCCTTATCGGAACACGTGGATGAATTTATTAGCTGGGACGAAATCAAAGTGTTGCCGAAAGCGGATGTGATTGTTCATGTTTTCCCGTTGAAAGAAATTGCACAAGCCGCGAAAAAAGCAGGAATTAATTGGCGAGTAGGAACCACCAATCGTTTATTTCATTGGGGAACCTGTAATTATAAAATAAAATTATCGCGCCAACATTCTCAAATTCACGAATCGCAACTTAATTTTAAATTGCTTGAATTTTTAAATATTGAAACCGATATTGCTTTAGATGAGATAAAGAATTATTACGGTTTCACTAAAGTAAAAGATTTAGAACCGGAATGGAAAAAATTAATTAATAAAAACACTAAAAATATTATTCTGCATCCAAAATCAAAAGGCAGTGCCCGCGAGTGGGGATTTGACAACTTTTCGAAATTAATAGAAGCATTGCCGGCCGACCGTTATACCATTTTTATAAGTGGAACAAAAGAAGAAGGTGAATTAGTAAAAACATTAATTCAAAAACACCCTTCGTTAATTGATATAACAGGTAAATTTAATTTGAAACAATTTATGGCTTTTATTAATAATTGCGATGCACTGGTAGCTGCGAGTACAGGTCCTTTGCATATTGCTGCCGCTTTAAATAAAATTGCTATTGGATTATTTTCGCCTATGAAACCGATTCATCCAATTCGTTGGGGGCCGTTGGGAAAAAACGCACATTATTTAGTTTTGGATAAGGATTGCGCTGATTGCAAAAAAAATAAAGATTGTCATTGTATCCGCGAAATTAATGTAAAACAAGTTGTAGATTTGTTGCAGATTAAATGAGTAATTATAAAGATAAAGTAATTTGGATAACCGGCGCTTCCTCCGGAATTGGCGAAGCGTTGGCTTTACAATTTGCTAAACAAGAAGCACGATTAATTTTATCGGCCCGCAGAGAAGAAGAATTAAAAAGAGTAGGAGCGCTCACAAAATTACCGGACTTAGATTTATTAATTCTTCCCTTCGACTTATCAGATACTTCAAAAGCCACTGCACTCGCTGCGCAAGTGATGAATAAATTCGGGCGAATAGATATATTAATTAATAATGGCGGACAGAGTCAACGTGCAGAAGCTCTGGAAACGGATGAAGCAACAGAAAGGAAATTAATGGAAGTAAATTATTTCAGTATTATAAATATTACCAAAGCGGTTCTTCCGTATATGATTCGAAATAAATGCGGAAAAATTGTGGTAATAAGCAGTGTAGTTGGAAAATTCGGCTTTTATTTACGTTCATCTTATTCAGCTGCCAAACATGCGCTGCATGGATATTTTGAAAGTTTACGATTGGAAATAGAAAAAAATGGAATTCATATCTTGATGGTTTGTCCTGGTAAAATAAAAACCAATGTTTCGGTTAATGCTGTTGGAGAAAAAGGCAAAACACATAATGTAATGGATGAGAGTCATAAAAATGCTATGAGTGCCGAGGAGTGTGCCCGCCAAATTATGAACGGAATTAATAATAACCAAGAAGAAATTTTTGTTGGAGGAAAAGAATTGGCGATGTTAAGGATACGGCGTTTTTTCCCCAACTTATTTTCAAAGATGATTAGAAAACAAAATCCTTTTTAATTTTTTTGTTCAGCCATTGTTGGTGTTATCAGGTAATTATATACGTGTGCGACCACATCAATGAAAAGTTTAAAATCAATTACTTTAGCATTTTTATTTTTTCTTTTTGGGCTTAGGTTTAGGATTACCTTTAACAGACGCTTTCATAATTTCTTCAAACGTCTTAGAAGCCTCTTTAGGTGTTTTCTTTTTAGCCATATACAAATTTACAAAAACTCTTTTACATCCAGTTTTAAAACGCCTGCAATACTTTTTAATGTTAAAATACTTGTATTAACCTGACCAAGTTCAATACGACAAAGATTTGACATATCGGTTTTACACAATTCACTTAGCTTTCGTAATGAAATTTTATTTGCCATTCGGGCAGATTTTATTTTTATTCCCATTTCCTTTAAATATTCTCCGTTACTCATTATTTAGTAATTAAGGTTTTATATTGTAATGTCCCTTCACAGTTAGCCAAAGCGGTTGCAAAACGTTCATCTTGGAGTGCTTCTCTATTATTAAATCTGAAAGCCGATTCATCACAGTACCGTTGTAAATGTTTTGGACTAACAAAGTGATGAATACCATTAATTTGTTTTTTCAAAATATTCCAGTAACCTTCAATATTATTTGTGTGAACTAATATTGTGTCTTTACGAACATATTGTTTTTGTCTATGGTTAATAGTTTTGTGTTCATATAAGTTTTTTACTCTGTTATAAGCATGATGCTCATCAGTTACCATAATACTATCAGGAGCAATAAATTCTTTTACTGCCTCGGTGATATTCTCAATATTAGTTTGGGGGATTACTTTCGTTTTAACTTTTCCTTCTCGTTGAATTGCCCCTAATACCATAGCTTTTTTACCTATACCGCCTTTACTTGTACGTTTATTTTTATGTTTGTTTGATTCTTTACCGCCGACATAAGTTTCATCAATTTCACAAATACCCTCTAATAATTCGGGAGCGTTGTTAGACAGCATCTTTCTTATTCTATGATTTAAATGCCAAGCAGTCTTTTGAGTAATTCCTAACCAACTTGCTAATTGTAAACTTGAAATTCCTTTGCTATGTACCGATAAAATATAAGTCGCTAAAAACCATTTTGTCAATGGAAGCTTTGAGTTTTCATAAATCGTACCCACAGTAACAGAAAATTTTTGTCTGCATTCTTTCTCTTTGCATTTGAAAATTTTATTGTTAGTAGCAAAACGTTTTACATTTACAGAACCGCAACATGGGCACGCAGGAGTTCCGTTCCATCTCTGTAATTCTAAAAATTCTCTGCATTTTTCGTCTGTATTAAAGTGCTTTTGAAATTCGAGTATTGATTTAAAAGTTTTCATAGTGTACCAGTTTTATGGTACAAATATACGATTAGGTGCTTATTCGAGCAACATCTTTTTTCCAAAAAGGCAACAAGTTATCAACACACGACGACATATATTTTAAAATATTCATCAATCAGATATTGTAATTATATTAAAATCAATAAGTTATATAAGTATTAAGACATAAGAAGATATAGTTCACAATACATGAATTTATTTTAAGCAAAATGTTTTGGCGTTAGATATTTGTTTATATTTGTCATACTAAAAAAAATAATTATGGCAGAAGAACAAGAAAATAATACAGGTCGGTCTTATCCCGCTGAAACAATAGAGAATTGTTTTGCGATTGTTTCAGAAATTTATAACACAAAGGCAGATGCATTTGTTTACCTTAACGATATATGCGCAATCGTTGGAAAACCTAAAGGAACAATGATTTTAAAAATTTCGGCTTGTGTACAATATGGTTTTTTACAAAACCAATCAGGAAAAGGGTATCAAGCAACTCCGTTGTTTACTTCAATTTTATCTCCTGAATTTGAATCTCAAAGACGACCACGTCAATTAGAAGCCTTTAATAATCCTCAATTATATAAAAATCTTATTGAGAGATATAATAGTAAGCCGTTACCTCCTTCATCAGGAATAGCTAATATCCTTTTGGAATATGGCATACATGAAAATTCCCGATTAAAAGCTGCTAACATTTTTATAGAAAATTGTAATTATTTAGGAATTAATGAAGGGGGAAGGCTTAGATATTTTATACCCAATATTAATAATACTGAAAATAATAATGGAAATAGTGAAGTAAGTGATAATGATTTAAAAAATAAACAAAATCCCGCAGTACCTCAAACCATATTTGAACTTCCAATTGATTTAGGCGGGAATACTGCCTATTTAAGATACCCAAGAAATATTACAACAGCAGAAATTAAAATTCTGAAAATAATGCTTGATGCAACATTAACAGCTTTAGAAGCAAGACAAAAAATAACTAATGATGTTTTGCCATAAAAAATGCCCCGCTGTACACGGGGCAGGGGTGCTTGATGCCGCTTGGAGCGGTTTAATGATGGTCGGTCATTTATTCACAGTTCAACTCTGTGGCATCCCGCAATTTTAATATTCCGTTTGCTTGCGGGCTTTCGGAAAATCCAAAGTCAGGTTTCATTTCCTGTCGTTTGGTGAAAAGGGGAAGTAGTACTCCCCTTTTTGCATTTACAAATGTACGAAATTATAACTTAATGTCCAATAATTTTGAAACTGGTATGCCCAATCCTTTAGCTATCTTAACAATAGAAGAATATCGAAAATCGATTCCTTTATTTGTTAATTCATTAACTTGTGATTTGCTTATCCCACAAATTTCTGCAAATTCTCTCATAGAATAACCTTTCTCTATTCGCAGATTATCAATGTGTTTACCAAGTGTTTTTATATCCTTTGCTATTTTCTTAGCCAACCGTGTACCTTAATTATGGCACACTAAATTATTAAAAAATTTCATATTTGGTCGCACACGTATATAATTACCTGTTATCACCAACGAGGACAATGAATTTAAATAGAAGCGGCAATTTTTTTCGCCACCATTTTAAATTGTTCTAATGAAGTGGTGTTTGTTATTTTATTCACTTTCATATTAAAAACATTTTTGCCTTTGCGAGCCATAATAAAGTAAAAATTTTCGAGATCGCTATGAAAATAAGCTTCATCGCCATAACCGGAAAGAACTTTAACACCGGGGTTTTTTTCGTTGGAAGTTTTAATAAAAGTGTATCTTTCTTTGGCGCCGAGGGAGTCGGTATATTCTTCCAATAAAAAATATAGCGAACCTTTTTTTCCTTTTTTTTTATTTTTAGCGAGGGCTTCGTAACTGCAACTGTAATTAAGCGCTTTACCTTCATTAGAATTAGATACATCAATTACGGAACAAGGCTCTCCCAGTATTAATCGCGCATCGCCAACACTTAATAAATTTTGCGGATTGACAGTAGCTTTAGTTTCAACGGACTTTCCTATTTGTAAAGAATCTGTTTTTGGAAATTGTTTTTCATGTAAATTGTTTTTTTCATTAGGAGAATTACAACTTATTAAAAATAGAATTGCAGTAATTGAAATAATGTTTTTTTTCATTTACGTATTTTAACATGAAATAAAAGCATAACTACTTCCCAAAATAATCTTTCATGGGATTAAAATAATGCGCTTTCCATCCACTACCATATTTTTTTGCGTCGCCTTTTTGCAAACCGTGATGGTGCAAATGCAAAGTGGTTTTCCCCGCTTTCTCTTCAAACTTTAATTCGAGTGTTGAATCGGGAGCATCATCAGCAAATTCGGAGGTTCGCCAGCTCTGAACAATTTTTTTTCCAGGCACTAACTCTAAATTTTTCCCTTCAATATAGCCATCCCATGCAGTAAATTTTCCATTTTTTTTAGGACTTGCAGTTGCTGCGCCTCCGGTAAACAAAGAGTGTTCTTTACCATTTAACCAGGCTTTGTAAAGTTTGTCGGCCTTAACCGGCAAAACAATTTTAATTTTTAGTGATTCCATTTTTTTAGATTTAGAAATTAAATATAATAAAAAAGCCGAACAAAATGCCCGGCTTCATTATATTTAACATAAAAAATATTTAAAATATTGCTCTGAATAAAAGGAATAAACTTCCCGATAAAATCATTGTTGCCGGAAGTGTAAGAACCCAGGCTAGAGCAATATGAGTAATGGTTTTTTTCTGAAGGTTTTTCAAACCCTTTTTGGCTACCATCGAACCCGCCACTCCGCTCGATAGCATGTGTGTTGTTGAAACAGGTAAGCCGTATGCTGAAGCCATTCCAATTCCCATCGACGCGACTAATTGCGCACTTGCACCTTGAGCGTAACTCATGTGCTGTTTACCAATTTTTTCGCCAATGGTTTTTACAATTCGTTTCCATCCAATCATGGTTCCTAATCCCAACGAAACCGAAATAAGAACAATTACCCAGGACGGCGCATATTCAATTAATTTTTTTGCAGATTTAATTTCCGCATTTAAAGAAGTAATTTCGTTTGCGCTTAAAGTAAGATTTCCACCTTTAACTAATTTTTCGCAGCCCTTAGTTATTTTTACAATGTCTTTTCGAATTAAAAATCTTTCTCCAACGGCAATTTCTTCACCCGAAAATTTTCCATCCGAAGTGTTTTGAAAATGTTTTCCGTAACTTATAATATCAGCATATAATATTTTTTCTTTTGCTGCCAATGCGGTACTATCAGCTTTAGACATTAGTAATTCTATTTTTTCGATATTACCATTTATGCTTTGCAGATTAATACTTTTATCAATAGCAAAATATCCCGGAAGAACAGCAATTAGAATCATCATTAATAAACCAACTCCTTTTTGCCCGTCGTTTTGTCCGTGAAAAAAACTTACCAGTCCGCAGGTTGTGCCCAATATCATTCTTATCCACAGAGGTGGTTTTTTTCCGGGAATAGGTTCTTTATAAATTTCATCATTCTTAATAAATCGTTTAAAAATAAACATCATTATAATTGCGACTGAGAAACCAACTAACGGTGAGAGAAGAAGGGCAAGGCCGGTGTCTTTGGCTTTATCCCAATTAACTGCCGAACCACCAACATTGCCGGGTAAAAAGTAAAAGGCTAAACCAATTCCTAATATCGAACCAATTAAAGTGTGTGAGCTCGAAGCCGGAATTCCCAAATACCAGGTTCCAAAATTCCAAATTATAGCACTCAGCAATAAAGCAAGTATGAGTGCAATGCCGTGATACGGATTGCTATCGACCAATGCCTCCATTGGTAATAAATTTACAATTCCCATCGCCACTGCAATTCCACCTAACATTACACCTGCAAAATTTAAAACGCCGCTAAACACAACAGCTGCCGTTGGCTTCATTGAATTGGTATATATAACTGTCGCCACCGCATTGGCCGAATCGTGAAAACCGTTGATGAATTCAAAAAAACAAGCCAACAATAAACATGCTATCAATAAAATCGCTAATCCTGTGGTTAATCCAAACATAATTTATATTTTAATTATTATTTTTTATTGCAAATGTTTTCTATTAAAATCTGTATTGCATGCGAATGGTAAAAATATTATCTTTTAAATCATAAGTGAATCCTTTGACTTGAGTTACTTCATTAGACACCATATTATAATGAAACATAAATTTTACATTTTCATATAAATACAAATTATATCCGATTCCCGTGGCGGTGTATTTTATTTCTCCTTGCTTCATTCCGTTTTTTCCATTTAAATCAGATGCCGTAATTTGTGTATTAGGATCGTACCACTCATATTTAAAAACCAATTCGTGTTTCGATTTTCCTAAGCGCTGAATAAAATAAACATAACCGGCATCGAAATTTCTGATGAACATAGCATCGGTAATAAACGGAGTAGATTGCGGACTTCTGGTATCAACATCTCGCCCTGTTTGTGTACCAAAAAAATATTCTCCACGAACGGTGGTTGTTCCCAAAATACTTTTGATGCTGAACAAACCTTCAAAACCATAATAAATTCGTGGTGCTAATGCAGTTTTATATTTACGACTATTGGTATCGGCAATTACCCAAACTTTATTTCCTAACGAATCGGTTTTTATCGAACTATAAACTTTATTGTTTTGATAAGCAAAGCCACCGTTATAATGAGATGCGCCAATACCAAATTTTATTTTTTCATCTTTTGTAGAATTATAATAAACAACATGCCCCATAAAATCTTTATAATTATCAAAATCGGTTAATCCGTTAACACCGGTTATTCCCACTGCTGCAGCTGAACCGGCCGGTGTTCCTGTACCGGGTACTGCCATTCCTAATCCGCTATAAATTCCTGCATCGATTTTTAATCCATACAATTTTTTTCCTTTTTGCGGCTGAAAACTTATCATACCTCCCAAATCACGTTCGTTCGGCAATAATGATTGTGAAAAACGTGAACGCTCCGGACTCTCACGTTCGGCGGACGAATTCTGAATTTCGTAACCAAACGGTCTGTTCATTGCCCCCAGAGTAATTGAAAAAGCGTGTAACCACGGATCGCGTGCCACAGCGTAAAATTCGGTGAGATTTACTCCTCTTTCGGTAGCATTAATCTGCAACACATATTGAGTATTTTTTCCGTTATAGGTAAATTTTATCCGTCCGCGCCTTATCATAAAACGATTATCGGAATTTACAGGGAAGTCGCCGCCGTCAAAATTTTTGGCACCTAAGGTATCGGCGAATTGATATTGAGCCTGCAGCCAACCGCTAATTTTTAAATTTTTTAAAATTTCAATATCTTTTTTTAATCCTAAAAAACTTTTGTGGAGGCTGTCAGTTGTAATTGGAGTATTGGTTGGAGTTTCCTGAGAAATTAAATTTAATGTTAAACTCAGAAAAAGAACTGGCAGAATTAATTTTTTTATCATTAGTATAAATAATTACTTATACAAAGAACGAACCTTAATTTAAATTCCGGGTAAACTCAATGTTAAGAAATTGTTAAGTTGTGGGAATAAAAAAATCCCGGCAAGGTTTTTACCGGGATTTTAGCAATAAAAAACAAAATTAATTTCTTTTCAATATTTTTTATTTAGAAATATCAAATCTGTCAGAATTCATCACCTTGTTCCAGGCTAATACAAAATCTTTAACAAATTTATCTTTAGAATCACTGCTGCCATAAATTTCAGCAATTGCCCGAAGCTCTGAGTTTGAACCAAATATTAGATCAGCGCGTGTGGCGGTCCATTTTACTTTTCCTGTTTTGCGATCGCGCCCTTCAAAAATTTCTCCTCTTTCATCGATAGCTTTCCAGCTTGTGCCTAAATCTAATAAATTTACAAAAAAATCATTACTCAATGTTTCAGGATTTTTAGTCAACACGCCGTGATTAGAACCATCAGAGTTTGTATCCAACATTCTTAAACCACCCAATAAAGCAGTCATCTCCGGCGCTGTTAAATTTAATAATTGTGCTTTATCAACCAATAATTCTTCAGTAACCGAATGGCATTTCGCATTTTTATAATTCCTGAATCCATCCGCTTTTGGTTCCAACACCGCAAACGATTCGGCATCGGTTTGCTCTACAGTTGCATCACCTCTTCCTGCTGTGAATGGAACTTTTAAATTATGGCCTGCATTTTTAATTGCTTTTTCAATGGCTGCATTTCCTCCCAACACAATTAAATCGGCCAAAGAAATTTGTTTGCCGGATTTAGCAAATTCTTTTTGTATATTTTCTAAACCTGATATTACTTTTTTTAATTGAGTCGGATTATTTGCTTCCCAATTAATTTGCGGTACAAAACGAATGCGTGCACCATTAGCGCCACCACGTTTATCAGAACCACGAAATGTAGAGGCCGAAGCCCATGCCGTAGAAACTAATTGAGAGATGGAAAGCCCGCTTGCCAAAATTTTTTCTTTTAAAGAAGTAACATCAGCATCGCTTAAATTATTTTTTGTTGCAGTAATCGGGTCTTGCCAAATCAATACTTCTTTGGGAACTTCACTTCCTAAATAACGCGCAATGGGTCCCATATCGCGATGCGTTAATTTATACCACGCTCTTGCAAACGCATCGGCAAATTGATCAAAATTTTCATAAAAACGTTTTGAAATCGGACCATAAATCGGATCCATTCTTAAGGCCATGTCAGCAGTGGTCATCATGGGTGCATGATGTTTATTTTTATCATGTGCATCAACAACTGTGCTCGATGCATTGGCATCTGTTGGTGTCCATTGATGTGCGCCTGCGGGACTTTTACTTAATTTCCAATCGTATTTAAATAAAGTTTCAAAATATCCGTTATCCCATTTTGTTGGATTAGGTTTCCAAGCGCCTTCAATTCCGCTTGTAATTGTATCACCACCTTTTCCTGAACCAAAACTATTTTTCCAACCCATACTTTGTTCTTCAATACTCGCGCCTTCAGGGTTTACTCCAACATTAGTATCACTCGCTGCACCGTGTGCTTTTCCAAAAGTATGTCCGCCCGCAACCAAAGCAACAGTTTCTTCATCATTCATAGCCATGCGTCGGAAAGTTTCTCTGATATCTTTACCCGAAGCAATAGGATCGGGATTTCCATTTGGCCCTTGCGGATTTACATAAATTAATCCCATTTGTACAGCAGCAAGAGGTTCAGTTAATTCACGCTCGCCGGTATATCGTTTATCGCCTAACCATTCGTTTTCATTTCCCCAATTAATATCCTGTTCCGGTTCCCAAATATCTGCCCGGCCGCCCGCAAATCCAAATGTTTTAAAACCCATCGATTCTAATGCGCAATTACCTGCTAAAATCATTAAATCGGCCCACGAAATTTTATTGCCATATTTTTGTTTAACCGGCCAAAGTAATAAACGCGCTTTATCTAAATTTCCATTATCGGGCCAACTATTTACTGGAGCAAAACGTTGATTGCCCGTACCCGCGCCGCCGCGCCCATCCGAAATACGATACGTGCCCGCACTGTGCCAGGCCATACGAATAAATAAGGGACCATAATGACCATAATCTGCCGGCCACCAATCTTGCGAAGTTGTCATTATATCAAAAATATCTTTTTTGATTTCTTTTAAATCCAGTTTTTTAAATTCTTCGGCATAATTAAATCCAATATTCATTGGGTAGGATAAATTGGAATGCTGACGTAAAATGGATAAATTTAAACGGTTGGGCCACCAATCTTTATTGGCCGTGCCTGAACCTGCGGTTTGTTTCGCTTGTCCGTGATTAAAAGGACATTTGCTTTCGTTGGAGTTACTCATAGTGTGAAGTTTATTTTGTGAAAGATAATTTTTTGTTTTTATTAAGAATTTTTTTGGTTAATGTTCACATATTTTATTAAGTTTTGTAATAATACAAATCGGGGGTACTAAATTATGATTTACTTTGCTAAAACACGCAATAATTATATAAATTTTAATTTTAAAAATAAAACTTATGAGTATCAAAATTAACGACACCGCCCCTGATTTTAAACTGTTTAACACCGAAAAGAAGGAAATTTCGCTTTCAGACTACAAAGGAAAAAATGTGGTTATATTGTTTTTTCCATTGGCATTTACCGGTACATGTACTACTGAATTATGTCATATGCGCGACGATATTGCTAATTATAATAGTATGAACGCAGTTATTTTGGGAATTTCGATTGACTCGTTATTTGTATTGGGAAAATTTAAGGAAGCACAAAATTTAAATTTCGATTTGCTTTCCGATTTTAATAAAGTTGCATCGAATGCTTACGGTTGTTTGTATGATGAATTTATTTTTACAATGAAAGGTGTAAGCAAACGTTCGGCATTTGTAGTAGACGGAAACGGAAAATTACAATACACCGAAATTTTAGAAAAAGCAACGGAGCAACCAAATTATGAAAACATAAAAGCTTGTCTCGCGAAATTAAAATAAAAAAGTTCTCCCAAAAGAAATCTTCTCCCCTTTCCTCGCGGGAACAATTTACCCCCTCTCCTTTGGAGAGGGCAGGGGCGAGGCTTAAACAATTTTTCGATAAAAAATTAATTGAAGCTGGATGCGATGAGGCCGGTCGCGGTTGTTTGGCGGGTCCGGTTTTTGCGGCTGCTGTTATTCTCCCAAAAATTTTTAAAAACAAATTACTTAACGATAGCAAGCAATTAAAAGAAAGCGATCGTTATGATTTGCGTCCCATTATAGAAAAAGAAGCTTTGGCTTGGGCTGTTGGAATTGTAAATAATGTGGAGATTGACGAAATAAATATTTTGAATGCTTCTTTTTTAGCGATGCATCGCGCGGTGGATCAGTTAAAAATTACTCCCGAACTATTATTGATTGACGGTAACCGTTTTAAAGTGTACAAAAAAATTCCACATCAATGCATTATTAAAGGCGATGCAAAATTTTTAAGCATTGCGGCGGCCAGTATTTTGGCAAAAACTTATCGTGATGATTTTATGAGGGAAGTTGCCAAAAAATATCCGCATTATGGTTGGGAAAATAACATGGCGTATCCTACTAAATTTCATCGCGAAGGAATAAGACAGCATGGCACAACGCCCTTGCACCGCATGACTTTCCGCCTTTTACCCGAGCAATTAGCTCTTGAAATTTGAAATTTAATTAATCCAAAATTTCCTTCAGGTAATGCCTCTACCCCCTCTCGACTTGAGCTCTGAATTGCTCCCTCTCCTTTGGAGAGGGTTGGGGTGAGGCTCGGCTGCTATTCACATTCACAGTTTAATAAATCCGTACCAATTAAAAACTATCCATTTGCTTATTCTATAACTTAGAAGGTTAAATGAACCTTTTTAAGAAAGTAGCTTTTTACGTTTTAATTATTGCCGCATTATTTTTTGCGGTGTGGGCCTATTTTCATTTAAAGCAAAGTAAAAAGCCGGCTCTTAAAGCTATTGAAGTTTTACCCGACAGTGCCATTTGCGTTTTAAACACTTATAATTTTAGTGAGCTCGCCAATAAATTATCGAATCAGAATTTAATTTGGAATGAAGTTATTAATATAAAAGAAATAAATTTTATCAATCAACATATTCAGTTTTTTGATTCGATAATTGGAGAAAATGAAAACCTTAAAGATTTTTTTAAGAACGAAAGTATTTATTTGTCATTGTACAGCGATAAAAACAAAATCAACACTTTAATTTCTTTTAATCTGAAAGATTTGGCCCAGGAAAAAGATTTTACGGAGGAATTAATGCGCGCTATTAAAACTTTAGTAAAAACCGATTGGGGATTTGAATTTACCAACGACAAAAATAAATTTTATTTAAAACTACAGCAAGGCGTTGTTTTAATTTCGAACGAAGTTTCGCTGATACAAAATGCTTTTACAGAAGGCAATCATAAATTATTGGCCAATAAAAATTTTAAAACATTATTGGATTTATCCGACGACGAAGGACTTCTAAATATTTATACTAATCATGATTTATTTAACACCGAATCGAAGCTAACGGCCATTAATTCTTCGGGGTTTGTTTTGGGCGGGAATTCTCTTAGTAATGTTGAGGTTAATCCCGATGAAATTTCTTTTAACGGATTTAATTTGCCGGATTCATTATCAGAATTAAATTGTTTGGTTTCGCAACAAGCACAAACCTGTGATTTTTTAAACATGCTGCCATTTAGTACCATTGCGTTTAAAGCTTTGGGATTTAGTGATTTTAATGTGCTGAGAAAAAAAATAAATGTCAACGAAAAAGAAATTTCTGCTTTCTGGAAAAACGTTAACGACAGCGCGATGTTTAGTGCAGAAAATCAATTTTATGAAAACATAAATAATAAAATTATAGAACTTGAATTAAAAACCGACAGCTCCGCTTCAAAAGCGGCATTGATAGAATTGAAGGACACAGCAAAAATGCTGGAGATAATTCCTTTTTTCTCAGACTCAATGATGGTTTTTCAAAATATTAAAATGTATAGGTTAAATAATAAATCGGGGAATATTGCCGCAGCTTTTGGAAACACAGTAAAATTAAAACCTTCTTTTGCTTTTGTTTTCGGTAATTATTTTATTTTAACCGAAACAAAAAAAGAAACCTGGTATTTTATTAATGTCCTTAACGGGAATTCGGTTTTGAGTCAGAACGAAATATTTTTAAACTACGCCAAAGAAAATCTGAATCTTAAATTTAATTATTTGTACTATTCTGCTCTCAATAAAAATACAAAACAAATTAAAGAAGTATTTGAATTTGTAAATGAGAAAGATTTGAAACACTTTGATAAACTCAGTGATTTTTGTTTGAGTGTTTGTAATTATAAAAATTTATTGCAATTCAGAGTCAATTTAAAACACCATCAGCAGCAACAAAATACGGAATCAACGCCAAACTTATGGACCTTCGCTGCCGACACAACAATACAAACAAAAGCCTGGCCCTTTGTAAATCATAAAACGGGTGAGAACGAAATTGTTTTGCAAGATGCCGCTAATAATTTGTATTTAATAAACGCTACAGGAAATGTTTTGTGGAAAAAACAAATTGGCGAAAATGTAAAGTCGGAAATTTTTACTGTAGATGCTTTTAAAAATAAAAAATTTCAAGTATTATTTAATACTGAAAATTATTTGCATTTAATTGACCGTAACGGAAACGAAGTGGCCGGTTATCCGGTAAAACTTCCGGCGAAAGCCACTAATAAACTTTCGGTTTACGATTATGAGAATACCCGCGACTACCGTTTGTTTATTGCTAGCGCCGATAAAAAAATATATAATTACGGTATTGCCGGCGTAAAAATGGAAGGCTTTGTTACTTTTAAAACCGAACATGAAATAAATCTTGTTATAAAATATGCAAAAGTTGGGGCGAGCGATTATTTAATTACCGCCGATGCTGAAGGAAAGATTTATGTGTTTAGCCGAAGAGGCGAAGGACGAATTGAATTTAAAAACAAATTTGTTAAGGACTGTAAAGAATTTTACGTTGATGCTTCCAACAATATACAAAACACAAAATTAATTTATGCCGACGATAAAAACAGTTTAATAGAAAGTATTACACTTACCGATAAAAAAGATATTGTAAAACTGGATGAAGATTTTGAGAATGCATTTATAAATTACGATTTAATTGACGACGATAAAAAAACCGACATTATTATTTTAACTAAAACTCATTTGAATTGCTTCGATGTTTCAGGAAATAAAATTTTTAGTTTTACCGGAAACGAAACCGATTACAGTAGCGCCAATTATTTTTTTGACAGCGACGGCGCCTATTTTATCCTCAATAATAAAAACGAAATACAAGTTATAGATGCTTCCACAAAAACCGTCAGTAAAAAATTTACGGGAAACACAAAACCTTTAGTATTCGATCTTTTCAAGGATGGAAAAAAATACATTTTGGTTTCGGAAGGAAATACTTTGAAATGTGTTGTGTTGAAGTAGAATTATTTTCTCTTTACTGTTGATTTATTCTTAATTTTTTTTTGTCGAAATTTTTTTCTTTAAATCCTTTACCGAATCAGCCGAAGCCAAAACAAATTGTTTCCATTTATTTTTATAATGAAACGGAATCTGAACCCATTCTTTCATTGGCCTTCCTTCCATAGGTTCAAATAATTTAGAACCGTCTAAACTCATAGCCTCCTTAAAAGAGTCTCCGCTTAGCTTAACAACAATATCACCTTTCCAAATCATTGCCGTTGATTTTCCATTGGAAGTTTTTAAACATAAAGCACCGAACATTTTGCCGGGCTTTACGTTCGGAATTTCTTCAGCAAGCGAATTAAAAAATTCTTCCGGTTTTGTCACGAAGGCATTTCCATTTTTTGAATCGGACGAATTTCCAATTTCCCGTCTTCATTAAATATAGGGCAACCTTTCGAAATTTCAACCGCTTCATTAATGTCTTTTGCATTAATAATTAAAATACCTCCCACTAATTCTTTTGCCTCAACATACGGACCATCAGTAACTGTTTTGTTTTTTCCGCTTACTTGTTTGCCGGATGGCTGCAATGGGTCTCCGCCGGCTAGAATACCCTTTTCAGTTAGTCCCTGCATCCATTGACCCCAGGCCTTCATATTTTCCATGGCCGCATTCGAATCTTGTGCATTATGAGCGTGATTTTCACCTCCTCTAAATAAAAACATAAATTTTTCCATAATTTTAATTATTAGTTTATATTATTTTTTCTTAATTATTTTAGATGCAATCAGTGCGAAAAGCCCCAAGATGATTCCTGAAATTAATCCTACAACGGGTCCTGTTAACAACATCATAATTCTTGGATGAGTTGGTAAAGGCATTGTTGTCATCATCGCTGCTTCTTGCGGGTGATTTGAAATATAGGTATTGAAAAGTAAAATATGGAATGTTGTTATCCAAATACAATTAACTAAACTAACATACAAACCATGGAGAAAATATTTTCCGGCACATTTTTTAGCAATAATAATTGCACAAATAATAAAAATAAGAAGCCAGCAAAGTGGTTCAATGTTTGAAGGAATAAAATATACTGTTGCTACAGACATAAATAATCCAAAAAGCGATAATTGAAAAATAAGTTTTTTGTTCATAGTTTTAAGTTTTAATTATTATACATTAAATTGTTTAAGATGATGGTCGGCGTGCTTGTAAAAATGAAGTCCCCATTGTTCACTTGTAATTTCCCCGAAAAAAACATGTTGTTTATAAACGCCTTTTATCCCTTTATTAAAAATTTCACTTAAATTAGAAAGGCACTTTTCCTTTTCAGTTGCAAAATCAAAATCACCTTTTGTTTTAAAATCTTTAGGCGTTGGATCATTTTTACCAAAAGGTTTATCGTTATACAATACACTTTTAAAAAGTTTCATGATAAAATTTGGTTTGCCCTGCGTTTGAATTTTACCAAGTGGCGCTTCCACGGTTAAATTTAAATGATGAAGCATTTCATTAATGGTCATCTTACCCCAGGCCGGAGTTGAACTACTGCTAAGTTTTTGTATCCTGCCAATTAATTCATCGTAATTGTTTTTGTCAAAAATAGATTTCATATATATGATTTAAGTTTTTTCCTGTAATGAAAACCAATTTCCAGAATCGTCGCATAAAACAGCTTCAATTCCAAAAGGACTTTTTCTCGGCTCTTTTTTAAATTGTACACCCTTAGCTTTTAATTCTTCATAGCTGGCATATACATCTTTGCATTTAATTACTCCAAAACCTAAAGTTCCGCTTTTAACCAAGTCGCTCATTTGTTTGGCCGATTGTTTATTAAAAAGCATTCCTTCAGCTATGGGCATTAGTATAATCTCTAAATCTTGTCCTTTTGGGCAAACCGTAAGCCAACGTAAAGTGGGACCAAGAGGAACATCCGTTTTTACTTCAAAGCCTAGTTTGTTCACGTAAAAGTCGAAAGCACTTTCTTGATTAAGTACATAAATTGTTGTATGCGTCATTTGTAAATCCATGAGAACTAATATAAACAAAAGTAAATATATAAAAACAAATAGAACTCTTCAAAATTGCTATTTTTTTCAAGGAGCTACCATGAAGCAACCGGGTACAAATTTTAATGGGCTCTTTTTTTCAATTTCTTTTCTTTTTAAATAAGCATTTCTGAATTCGGAAGGTGTTTGCTTTGTTGCTTTTTTAAATAGGCCCATAAATGAACTCGCACTTTCAAAACCTACCGATTGGCAAACTTCGTTTACACTTTTCCCGCCCTTTAAAAACTGTTTCGCTTTTTCAATTCTTATTTTTTTTAAATACTGATGCGGTGTTTCGCCGTAAATTGATTTAAATGTTCTAATGAAATGAAATTTAGAAAAAAAGGCTTCGTTGGTAATGTCCTCAAGGTTTATTGGTTCAGCAAAAGATTTATCAATGAATAATTTCGACTGAACTATTCGCATATACAAATATGCTTTTGGGTATTGTTCTTTAGCCATAATTTAATACTCAAAACTCCCCAACTCAGATTTAATTGTAACTTTTTTGCCGCTTCCTCTTTCAACTCTCCCAATAATTTTTGCATCAATATTAAATGATTTCGAAATTGAAATAACTTCTTTGGCGAAATTTTCGGGTAAATAAATTTCCATACGGTGGCCCATGTTAAACACTTTGTACATTTCTTTAAAATCAGTATTACCCTGCGCATGTATCATTTTAAATAAAGCCGGCACCTCAAATAAATTATCTTTTATCACGTGCAAATTATCGTTTAAAAAATGCAGCACTTTTGTTTGCGCGCCGCCGCTGCAATGCACGAGTCCGTTTATTTGTCCGCGTAATTCTTTTAAAACATTTTTTAGTACCGGCGCGTAAGTGCGCGTAGGAGATAAAACTAATTTAGCCGCATCAATTTTTTCGCTGATGGTTTTTTTCTGCGGGTTCTTGTATTTTACTTTTATTTGTTTTGTAGGTTTTAATTTACCGGTGTAAACAACTTCTT